>JBARKD010000085.1:0-11291 GCA_049800615.1 Acidobacteriaceae bacterium
TTTGTTTTCCCAGCGGCATCTTGAATTGGGGCTTTGACCAGATCCTAAAGGCGAACCCTGAGCTTGGAACAGACAACAAACATGAGATGAATCCGTTAAAAGAAGAATCGTGGCAATGGCTGTACAAAGTGTTTGACTATGCAGCGAGCAACTACGATATCGACGGATTTCATTTAGAGGCGGCTGACCAGGGACGATGCAAGACTGCGGAATGCATGCAAAAGTGGCCCGACAACGTTGCTTATTTCTGCTCTGTAACGGGGAAGCTAGCCGATTATCTTCGCCAGAAATATCCCAAGCTGCTGCGGATCACGACGGTCCAAGGGTTCGGCCCCTGGGGAACTAACTTCACGGAGGAGGAAAGAGGATATCTTGTTGACCTCAGCAGCAAGGTCGACTGCCTCTTTGACCAAGGCCATCGTACTACTTATATCCCCCAGAGCGACTGGAAAGAATTCATCCCGAAACTTCACTGCGCCTACGGTACTTCCGGTGGCATTTGGGTGTACCCTCCACAACGCTGGGAACGGACGCGGTGGTTTTTACCATACGTGCAACGGACGGGAAAGGCGATGAAGGACCTGTACGCCGCAGGCGGCCGGGGCGTCATGTACTACCAGGGTCCAGTCGAGAATCCCAGCACGGAGGTCAATATTTCTTTCGGTGGGAGATTGATGACCCACCCTGAAAAGAATGTTGTGGATGTACTGTCCGAAACTCTGGAACATCTTTACCGGCCCAAGAACAACGCGGCGCTACGCAAGCTTGTAGCGGTCTACGAGACCGCAGAAAATAGCTATTTCGATCAATGGAATGAGAACAGGATGCGAGAAGATCCGAAAGTGGGTCTGCCCGGCGAATTGCACCTTACAAATCTGTTTGGAGCTTCCCCTGGGGCGGCTCAATACTTGATAGACCCTTACCTGGATACAAAGGGACGCCTTCAATACAAACAGGGACTGATTTCTATATTCAAGCAGTTGGTAGCAATTGAGGACGATGTCGACGACGACGGACGAATCGGCCGGATTAAGTTCGGAATTTCGGAGACGCTGGTCGATATCAACAACATCGCACGATCCAAGAGCGAGAACCAGGTTTGGGACGATCAGCAGGTCGGCCGCCAATTCTAGGAAGTCTTTGATCAATGCTCCTGGAGCCTCGGCGTGAAATGAAATCTGTTTGAGGAGGTTACCTATTACGGGCGGCGATCTGAGCGTTTATAAAGGGCAATACCGCTACCGGATAGCCTTTGACGTGTGGATCAATGATCTGCAGAATCAAGCGGCGACGCTGGAGAATTGGCCTTATGGGGTTCTGGATGATAAGACCGTCGATGGGATCGTGCGAGCCCTGGATGTGCAGAGCGCGGCAGGATATAACATCATCGATCTCGCGGGGCTGTGGACGACATATGGATGGCCCGTCGATGTAGAGCAGGTAGTGGATAGAGATCACCAGCGTCGAATCAACCAGATTTTAAAAGCCGCCCACGATCGCAAGATCAAGGTGATTTGTTTTCCCAGCGGCATCTTGAATTGGGGCTTTGACCAGATCCTAAAGGCGAACCCTGGGCTTGGAACAGACAACAAACATGAGATGAATCCGTTAAAAGAAGAATCGTGGCAATGGCTGTACAAGGTGTTTGACTATGCAGCGAGCAACTACGATATCGACGGATTTCATTTAGAGGCGGCTGACCAGGGACGATGCAAGACCGCGGAATGTATGCAAAAGTGGCCCGACAACGTTGCTTATTTCTGCTCTGTAACGGGGAAGCTAGCCGATTATCTTCGCCAGAAATATCCTAAGCTGCTGCGGATCGCGACGGTCCAAGGGTTCGGCCCCTGGGGGACAAACTTCACGGAGGAGGAAAGCGGATATCTTGTTGATCTCAGCAGCAGGATCGACTGCCTCTTTGACCAAGGCCACGCCGGAACCTATATCCCTCAGAGCGACTGGAAAGAATTCATCCCGAAGCTTCACTGCGCCTATGGTACTTCCGGTGGTCTCTGGATCTATACAAACGAACGGTGGGAACGGACGCGATGGTTCTTGCCGTACGTGCAGCGAACTGGGAGAGCGATGAAGGAGCTGTACGAAGCAGGCGGGCAGGGTGTCATGTACTACCAAGGGCCCGTGAAGAATCCGAGCACCGAGGCCAACATGTCTTTCGGCGGGCGGTTCATGAACAACATTGAAAAGAATGTTGATGACGTGCTGGCTGAGACGCTGGAAAATCTTTACCGGCCCAAGAGCGACGCGGCCCTGCGCAAGCTTGTATCGATCTACGAGGCGGCAGAAAATGCATACTTCGATCAGTGGAACCTAAAAAGGATCAGTGAAGTGATTAAAAGGCCGGCGCCAGGAAATTTTCATATCACGAACTCATTTGGAGCTTCTCCGGGCGCAGCGGAATACCTGATGGAACCCTACCTGGATACCAGAGGACGGCTCCGATACAAACAAGGACTGATTTCGATTTTTAAGTACCTGGAAGCAATTAAGGATGATTTTTACGACAACGGAAGAATCAGCCGGATCAAGTTCGGGATTTCGGAGACTCTAATCGATCTCAACACCATCGCAAAGTGTAAGAACGAAAGCGAAGTCTGGGATGATCAAAAGGTCGGGCGGCAGTATTGATGCACTTGCCTGCTCTTCTTGTTGGCAGGTTCAATCGAACGCAGAACGCTTATGAGTGAAACGAAGTCTACCCCTTATATTGATGCCCACGTGCACGTCTGGACAAATGATGTTCAGACGTACGGCTTGGCGCCTGGATTTACAACCGCGGAGATGAAGCCGGCAGCTTATTTGCCAAGTGAGATTCTACGTGATGCCCGGCCTAGCGGAGTAGACCGCATTGTTCTCGTGCAGATGAGCTATTACGGCTTTGATAACTCGTACATGCTCGATGCAATCGGGCAATATCCTGGTGTCTTCAGAGGTATTGCTGTCATCAACGGCAATAGCAGGGCGCCTGACGAAGAGATGCGCAGACTGGCTAAACTGGGAGTCCGGGGCTTCCGGCTGCATCCAGATGAGGTGTCCCCCTCCAACTTAAGCCAAGAGGGATTTGTGGCGATGTTCCGTTGCGGGGCAAAAGAACGTCTGGCAATGTGTTTACTCATCAACCCGGATGCACTGGGAACTGTGGGTGAGCTATGCCAGAAATTTCCTGACACGCCCATCGTCATTGATCATCTCGCTCGAATTGGGATGACAGGGTCAATAAGGGACCAAGATGTTCGCAACTTATGTGCCTTGGCCAAATATTCTCAAGTCTATGTGAAACTCTCCGGGTTTTATGCCCTCGGCCAAGCGACTCCTCCCCATGTTGATCTAATTCCTCTCATCCAGCATGTCTATGAGGCATATGGCCCAAAGCGCTTGATGTGGGGGTCGGATTGCCCATTTCTAGTAGCGCATGAAGCGTATGCGGATGGTATGTCTCTGATTCATGAGCGAATAGACTTCATTCCCAGCTGGGACAAGGACTGGGTGCTTTCACGTACGGCAGAACGCTTGTTTTTTGGCTAGTTGCGAAGACAGGTGGTGCCCCGCTGGAAGATGACACAACTGTTGTGACGATAGAGGCGCGAACGGCGATTGATTGACAAGCAGGTCGAGATGGGTAACACTGCTCGCTCAGGTCCTACAGAAAACCCCATGCCGGCGATCGAAGTTGATCTTCTAAGCGATACCGTCACGCGCCCCACGAGGGCGATGCGCCAGTTCATGTGCGAGGCTGAGGTCGGCGACGAGCAAACGTTTGAGGATCCGACTGTCAACACGCTGCAAGAGATGGTCGCCGAACTTCTCGGCCAGGAAACCGCGCTATTCCTGCCGTCCGGTACGATGTGCAATGAGATTGCGCTGCGCGTGCACTGCCGGCCGGGCGACGAGATGATTGCTCATCGCACCGCCCATCCCATCCACTTCGAGGCCGGTGGCCCGGCGGCGCTCGCGGGAGTAAACGTCTACGCGCTTGACGGCGCACGCGGCCAATACGAGGAGGAGGAGGCGGAGGCGGCGATCCGACCAGTCAACCGCCATATGCCGAAGAGCCGTCTTCTCTGGGTGGAGCAGACCAGCAATCTGGGGGGCGGCTCAATCTGGCCGCTCCCGCGAATCATCGCGGTAACGGACGTCGCGCGGCGGCGGGGTCTGCGCACGCACCTAGATGGTGCGCGCCTCATGAACGCGGTAGTGGCGAGCGGTATCCCCGCCCGCGAGTACGCTAAGGCTTTTGACTCGGCGTGGATCGACTTCACCAAGGGGCTTGGCGCCCCGGTTGGCGCTGCGCTTGCCGGTTCCCGAGAGTTCGTCGCGGAGGCGTGGCGCCTCAAGCAGCAGATGGGCGGGGCAATGCGTCAAGCGGGGATCATCGCCGCGGGCGGAATATTCGCGCTGCGCCATCATGTAAGCCGGCTCGCCGAAGACCATGTCAATGCGCGGCGGCTCGCCGAAGGTCTCTGCAGACTGCCCGGTGTGGTGCTCGATCCCGAGTCCGTCGAAACTAATATTGTGCTGTTCGAGCTGAACGGCTCCCTGGACGCAACGCGGGTCCTGGCAACACTTCTTTCGCGCGGCGTGCGGATGGGCGCGATGGGGCCGAGGACCATCCGTGCCGTGACTCATCTTGATGTCGGGGTGCCGCACATCGAGCGGGCTATAGAGGCGGCAGCGTATGCCCTCAGCGAAGCGAGGCGATGACCACTTCCGACGTGCGTGGGACCACAGTCAGGCCACCCGGATCACCGCAAGACGGAAACTTCGATCTCAGTTGTTGAGTTGAGGTCGACTCGCTCATTGAGCGGTTCAGGTCGATCTGGCACTTGGACGGCTAACGACCTAACGACTTCTCGGACAATGCCTACAAACCTGCAAATGTCCCGTTTCGATAAGTTCATTCGCGGGATCGAACGCGCAAGGGGTTTCGGTTGATGTCGACGTGCGGTTTTCGCCGGAGCTTATTGCGGAGTTGGATCGTTCACCTCCTCTGATGCCTCGCCAGCTGGTTTGCCGCAGAGTTCCTGGCTTGCTACCGGGCTCACGGCTCCCGGCTCGATGACGACGGCGCCGATCTTCACCGCCGATAACAGTGGGGGCGGTCAGGTTGGTGGGGCAATTCTTGGCACTTCGACCGGGGTGGGTGGCTTGAATTGTCTCCAAACGCCTACTCCTTCAAACAGCATCGGAGGGACAGATTCTGGTTCCTTGTCGAGGGCGATCTCTGACCTGACTGAGAATGGGAAGACCATCATCGCCTGGGAGCCTGATCTATCGCTCCGAGCCGGTACGCTGATAAGGGATTCAAATACTGATAGGGGTATTAAAGCGAGTCATTCCGCAGTGTTTTCCTTTCGGTTTCTTGCGCACAAGTGACGGCTTTGGATCGATGGTAATGGGAGTATCTGCAGGTAAGCCCGTGTGAATACAGGCGATTTCAGCGCTCAGAGCCTCTGCCTTAGAGACCATGTTCGTGAATCGGTTCAAACTTGAAGTGCTTAGGGACGCCAAACTCACAGTGGCAAATGACACCCGCCAGTACGTGCTGCTTGGGTAGATAGGTATTTCCTTCCTGGGCGCGGACATTGCGCACTGAGGCATATTGGTTCGAAACATACGATCAGGCCAAAGGAACTTTCCCGCACACATGCACCTGGACTCCAAGTGAATGAAACATCGCAGACTTCACAGCCAGCGCATGGATGGCCGATTTGTCGTTATTTGCGTAAGCGATAGTTACATGGTTCGCTCGATGCCTGGCCATCAATTGGTCGCGGGTCACGCCATCGAAAACGGCGCTCACCATCGGCCATTGCAAAGTCGTCTCTTTCCATCGGCGCTCCGTCTCACCTTGGGGAAGTTCAATCACCGAGCCTAGCCCGATATCTACATGCAGCTGACTACCTTCCACGAAGACGCGGCTCCAGACGATCTTTCCCGGACGCCCGACACCCTTGAAGGTGCCCCCACCAAGAGGAAAATACATGGGTGGCTGTCTCTCACTGGTCACCCCGCCATAACCGCCGGTGTAATGACCAGCTGGAGCACCGCCCGAGATTTGTAGTACCCAGACGAAATCGTCGATGCCTTCAGCGCGATAGTGCTCACCCCAGCGGACATCATGAAGCGTTGTAGACGGATCAAGTTCAAGAGCTCTCCAGCACAAATTTGTCACGAGTGCGTCCAACCCTGCACATTCATCTACCTCGTTGAAATGAGGCAGGGCACTGGCTGCATACAATTCCTGTCCTGACTCACTGTAGACCGGGGGACGTTCGGAATTGTTAAGCAGGGCCTCAACCAGGTCGGAGGCCGGCGCCAGATCTTTGAGCCCCTGCTGGTACTGGATGCCGATGGCATCGCAGCCGAATTCGTGAGCGATGCGCACCGCGGCGATGTACATCTTGCACTGTTGATGGATCTGCGCATCGGTGAGTTCGGTCGATTCTTCCTTGCCGGTGACAAACTTCACTCCTTTCACGTCAAGCCAATGGCGCACGGCTTGCGCCTCGCTGTCTGCGATCGTGCTCATGCGGGCGACCAAGGCCGATTGGCTAAGCCGCTCCTTGTAAACGCCAGCCGGATGCAAAAGCTCATCGTCAATGATGGCGTTGTACATCCCCATGCAGCCTTCGTCGAAGACGCCAAGAATGGCCTTTCGCCGCTTCAGTACTTCCGCCAGTTCTATGCCCACGCGCCTGGCATCGGCCGGGAGTGCGTTTGTGTCCAGGCTGTGGACGTGTCCGAGATCGTGAGTGACCGTGCCCTGCTTAACCCACTCCCGCAAGCCTCGAAGGAAGTACTCGTCGGTGAAATATTCACTCCAGAGTGTGCCGAATTTTACGCCGGCCTTGATGAGACACCCGTTGAGGTTTAGCAAGCCGACAAGCCCCGGCCACTTGCCCGACCAGTTTGCGACTGTCAGGATTGGCCCCTTATGGCTGCGCATACCCGGGAGCACATGATGACTGTATTGCCATGCGGCAGTGGCAAACACGAGATTCGCGCCTGGGTCGATGCTTTCGAAAATATTCATGCCCATTCGTTGGCTGGAGATGAAGCCATGTCCTTGATGCGCATCGACTGGAAAAGCGCGCCGAACCGTGACGCCTTCGCTCAAAAAACACTCGATCAGCTTGCGTTCCAGTTCCTCCTGAGCTGGCCAGCAGACCCGGTTGGCCGATTGGCGCAAATCCCCGCTGGTGATCAGCACTACTTCCTTGATGGGTGAGTGCGCATGTAAATCCGACATTGTCGAAATTGCTCCCTTGGCTTCTGTGTAACTGGACGTCATTGCCGGATGGTGTAGCCGTCCCACGCTAAGGTGGCGCCGTTGATCGTCCTCGACGGAAAACCGTTCCAGGTAATTTGGTACGGGGCACGGGAGTCAACGCCCTCTTCGAATTGGCTTCGACCTGCAACAATTTACGTCTGGGTATCTGACCGCGGCTGCCCGGATCTCATATCGAGCCTGGGCAGCCGCGGCTTCTTTTCCCCGTGGCCACCTAGAAAAGCAGCTTGAGCGCAAACTGCAATTCACGAGGGTTGTTGACTTGCGATGAAATCACTCCCGTCGTGCCGTCTCCGAGCGCCGTATCTGGGGGCCCAAACTGTGGATGGTTAAAGAGATTGAAAGCCTCCGCGCGGAATTGCAGCGTGATTCCCTCAAAGAGCGCAGTATTCTTCACTCCGGAAAGGTCCACGTCCACCAACCCAGGAGCGCGCAAAGCACCCAGAGTGCGCGGAGAATTTCCATAAGTGAACGCCGGCGGGGCAGTGAAGTCATCCGTGTTGAAGTACTCAGTGAGCCGGTCTTTAATGGGCGTGCCGGGAATCGGTTTTTTGCCATTCCAATTCGCCCGTTGCGTTCCTCCATAGTTGTAGAGGGTGTTTGCTGAGGTAAAGACCTGTTGTGGAGTGCCGCTCAATACGGTACTAATGCCGTTGAGCTGCCAGCCCCCAATCAAATAATTGGCAAAGCTGTTTTGGTGGAACCACCTTCTATCTTTGCCAAACGGAAGGTCAAGAATTCCGTTAATAGCCAGGTAGTTTGGAGTATCGAAGGTGGCCAATGACCATTCCGCGGCGAGATTATCCCAGTCCTGCGTGGCGCCACCGGCGAAGGTACCGCCAGGAAAACCGGTTCCCGTAGGCGCAACATTATCCAGCAGCTTCGACCAGGTATAGGAGCCAAGGATGCTGAATCCGTTTGCAAACCGCCGCTCCACCTTTAACTGCAGCGAGGTGTAGTTGGATGCCCCGTAGAAGGCTCCGTTCCCCAGAGTGACTCCGGTGAATTGCGGATAGGGAAGCAACAGTTGGCTCCGCGCCACGGTGGGACCGCTCAGGCCTCCAGTCGTGATCTTTCCATAGAATGGATTCGGAACCTGCGCATTCAACTGGGTGCCGAGAGACAAGTACTGGTCAGGTAGTTGATTCGCGTTGAGGTCGCCATAGAGATGGATTCCATGGCTGCCGGCATAGGCGACATCAAGCAGCACTCTCTTGGGCAGGGTATGCTGCACATCGAAGTTCCACTGCTCGGCATAAGACGTGCGGCGGATACGGTCCATAGCTACAACCGACTGGCCGAGGTCTGTTGCTAAGCCGAGGCTGCTGCCGGTTGCAAAAGAGAAGCCGGTCGGAAACGGATTGCTCAGCGTGTTGAGCGGGTTCACCCCATTCAGGCTGTTGGTCCACGTGGTGCTGCCGAGGAAGCCGGTGCTGGGAACGGCATTCCCGTTATACCCATTGCCGGCTACCGACCCCATGAATAAGCCAAACCCACCGCGAAGCGCCGTCGATTCGCCTAACTGATACGCAAAGCCAAGACGCGGCTGCCAGCCGCTCTTTTTGTCCGGATTAAATTGGTAGCGAGATAGTCCATTCACTCCGGGGAACGCCAGACCACCCACCAGGCTCAGACCTGAAACCTGCAACGGAGACGGCGAGCTTGGGTCCCAATCGGTAATCCTGTTGAAACGCTCCCTCCAGGGCGCGTTGTAGTCATATCTGAATCCCAGGTTTAAAGTCAGCCGGGGAGTCGCTTTCCAGTCGTCCTGGAAATAGACCCCGTAGTAGCGAAAGGTATTGATCTCATTGGGCCCGCCAGTATAGTTGAAGCCGTTGTCGCCGGCGCCAAGCAGAAAAGAAGCGAAACCGATGCCCGAAATCCCCGCTGCAAATGGATTTGGTCCTTGGGTAAAGTCTGGACCGAAGTTATAGTAACCGGCGCCGTTATCGAATCTTTCAGTACTCATCAACCCGAAACCAAAATCCCCGCCCATTTTCAAGGTGTGGGTTCCCTTTGCCTTGGTGAGGTTCCCGAATTCGTGGTAATCCTGATACGCGTCGTCAAGTATTCCTATCCAGCACAATTGGCCCAATAAGCCGCCCCAGCCGATGTTCGGGATGCTCTCTGATGTGCCGAGACCGCCCACCGTGACTGTGGGGAAGCAAGGAATGGTGGTTTTGGCCAACGTCGAAAAATAGGATGGAAAGCCCAACTGTGTCGGATCGAATCCTTGTCCAGGCGGAAGCCTGGTCAGGTGATAGCGGACATAGCTTGAGCTCAGTTCCAGCACCACACTTGGGCTCAGGACGGTAGTGTCGTTAATGGTCGCCTGCATCTGCCGCAACGCGTCGCTCCCCAGGATCGGAGCGCCGGCCGCGAACTCTTTTCCATAAACCGGCGGACGGTCCTGGTGCGTGGTTGAGATAGAGTAGCGCCCGAAAAGTTTGGAGTTTGCCGGGAGGGCCTGGTCAATCCGTCCTGAGAAGTCGTTCTTGTCGATGGGGGAGCTTGCATTGGAGATGAAGTTATTCACTGAGCCAGACAGATTCGGAACAGGAAAATAGTTCAGCATGTTTTTCGCAACCGGATCGATACGAGCGGCTGGTATCGTGTTTCCCGCAAATTGCGCTCTGACGTATTGCCCGGGAACTGTCGGGTCTGGGACTGTAGAAAACGGATCGTAGATAGGAAGGCCCCCGGAGAAATCGCCCGACCGCTCCGCGGCGGTAGGCAGCGTTCCTGTTGTTGTGACGGCCTGTGTCCACCGCAGCCCTTCGTAGGAAAAGAAGAAGAAGGTTTTGTCATGAAGAATAGGCCCACCGGCAGAGCCCCCGAACTGGTTGTAGTGAAAGGGGGCTCGGGACAAACCTGCCTGGTTGGCGAAGAAATTATTTCCGTTCAGGCCGGTACTGCGAAAGAACTCATACAGAGAACCATGGAAACGGTTGGTGCCCGACTTGGTAATCACATTGATGACGCCGCCAGTCGTATTGGCAAATTCCGCACTGTAATTGTTTGTTTGCACCTTGTATTGATTGACCATATCGATGCTGGGATAAAACCCAGGCCCGTTGAATCCAGGCTCGGTGTTCGTTCCACCGTCGAGCAGAAAAATATTCGAGTTGGGGCGGGAGCCGTTGATGGAAATGAATTGATCGTTATACTCATCGACAGCCGTCTGCGTAAATCCAGCCGATGGCAGAACCCCGGGCACAAGGGCCGCGAAACTGTAACTGTTACGGCCATTGACGGGAAGATCGACGATAGTCTTGTTGGCAATTACCTCGCCTAACGACGAAGTCTCGGTCTGCAGCGCAGACGGTTGGCTGGTGACCGTCACCTGCTGCGCGACCAGTCCCACCTGAAGCACCGCGTTGATAGTGAGATCGTCGCCGACGTTCAGATCGATATTCGTCTGATTGAACTGGCTGAAACCCTGATTCTCTATCGTCAGGCTATAGCTTGCGGGCGGGAGAAGCGGGAGCGAGTAAGACCCGCTGGAGTTTGTAACCGTGCGCCTTACTTCTCTCCTCCCGGTGTTCACCAAAGTGACGTTTGCACCGCTGATGGCGTTGCCCGCCTTATCGGTGACTGTGCCCACGATCGATCCTGTCGCGGTTTGGGCTGGGAGCGCTGTTGGCGCAAATAAACTGATCAGAACGGCCAGCGTTGTAAGGGGAGAGGATATCCGTCGAATGGCTTGGAACGATGTCATCCTTCTGAGCAGCCAGCCTGGGGAAATTATTCGGATAAGTAGTCTTTCATCATGCCGGCATGTCCATTCACTTTGATCTTGTTTGTTCTTTGGTATGGGCACTGTAAACCTCCATTAGGGTCTTGATATTCCGCGAACAAATGGCTGTGGCCCGAAGAGGTCTGAAAACGTTGCCGAAGTGGGTACAGTCTCCTCGGATTGACCTGGGCAGGGAAGGGTTTTCTACGTAGCAAATCAAGTTGCTCGGGGAACTGGTTCGGCCTAGGG
>JBARKD010000086.1:0-3157 GCA_049800615.1 Acidobacteriaceae bacterium
TACTCGCTTGATCGCTCGCTGCAACTCTCTGACGAAGCGCTGATCGATGCCATGCAGGTCAATCTTCTCGCGGACAACGATCGTTTCGATTCGCTGGTCGAAACCATCGTCCTGAGCCCACAGTTCCGTAACCAGCGAATACCCGCGCCTCAGCAACCAACGACCCAGGTAGCCTCTGGAAAGGTGAACTAGCATGTCTCGATTGACCAGGAAGTTCGCACTCCCCGTTTCCCGTCGCGCCGTCCTCCGCGGAGCCGGCTGCACCGTGGCGCTGCCCTGGCTCGAGTCGCTGCATGCTTTGGCGGATGTCCCGCCGCCGTCCGCGTTCCCCAAGCGTTTTGGCATCGTGTTCCTTGGTTGTGGCATTAACGAGGATCACTGGAGCGCCGAAGGCCAGGGCGCCGACATGAAGCTCTCGAAGACGCTCTCGCCGCTGGAGCCACTCAAACAGAAGATCAATGTGATTGATGGTCTCTACGTCCATGCGCTTACCGGCCAGGGCATTCATCCTGCCCAGACGGGCAGTCTTTTATCCGGCGCGCACATTTCGAAGGGCGCCATCATCCACTCCGGCATCAGCATCGATCAGATGATTGCCAACCACGTGGGTGAAGACACGCCGCAATCGAGCATCGTGCTGGCCTGTGAGCAGCCCATGACGGGTTATCACGAGTCGAACTTTTCCCTGGCCTACAGTTCCCATCTCTCCTGGCAGAGTCCTGACTCGCCGGTCCCGGTGGAAGTGTACCCTTCGCTCGCCTGGGACAACTTGTTTGACAACCGTGGCAGCCTGCAGAATCTCAGCATTCTCGACCGCGTGAAGGATCGCGCCCAGGATCTTTCCAAGTGCATCAGTGGAACCGACAAGGGCAAGCTTGATGAATACCTGACCAGCGTGCGCGAAGTGGAAAAGCGTGTCGAGGGAATGCGCAAAGACAAGGCGAATGCTGAGGACGCCGCGAAAGCCAAGAACACGGTAGCGGCGACTATGGAGCGGCCGGCCAACGGACTGCCGGAGGACCTACGCGATCACGCCCGTCTGATGTGCGACATCATTGCGATAGCGTTCCAGACTAATAAGACGCGTGTCGCCTCGTTCATCGTCTCGCATGATCTGTCGGCCATGTATTATCCCTTCCTGAACGTAAAAGACGGCCACCACTCCGCGTCGCACAACAACAATTCCGATGACTACGAGCGCATCTCGCGTTTCCACATCGAGCAGTACGCCTATCTGGCCTCTAAGCTGGACAGCATGAAGGAAGGCGACGGCACGGTGCTGGACAACACCTGCCTGATGTTCCTGTCCAACATGTGGATCGGCCGCAAGCACGACAACTTCCGCCTGCCGCTGGTGCTGGCCGGAGGCTTGGGCGGAACGCTACAGACGGGGCGGTCGCTGAATTATCTCAAGGACAGCGAAGATAACCGCAAGATGTGCAGTTTGTACCTGTCGCTGATGGATCGTTTCGGGGTGAAGCTGGAGCAGTTTGGGGATTCGTCGACGCGGTTGGAGCGGCTGTAGGCAGAGCGAGGAGTTTCTTTTTTGCGGCGGTCGTCAACCCGCCCAGATTTGCTCCCACGGAGCATAGCGGGCAACGCCAGCCAGAAATGCATGGACGCCGATTGCGATTGCCAGAAGGACAAGAGCGATCAGGCCGACGGAAGCGAGAAAAACGGTGAAGACTCTTGCGTGGCCGCGGGCGACTATCAGCATTCTTGCGTCAGCGTATCTGTCGCCGGGTGCACCGCGAAACATCACCGACAGGAGTTACCTCGGAGCTGACGGCCCACTATCCGTTCGACCCGATGTAACTCTTTCGATCTTTCGGATCCCAGGTAGATACCCGGAAGTCAATTGAAGAGCAGGGGTTTGCTCTCTGGATGTGAATCTCCCATGAAACGATTTCCGGTAACTTGCCTGCGGTAAGCGCGACGCGCGCATCCAAGGAACTAGCGCAGCAGGAACACGCCGATTTGTTGCTGATCGACGAGCGATTGGGTGTGCCCACTTGCGCCGTGGATGGCGTTACAAATATCGGACCTGATTGTCGACCCAGGCTCCTTCAAGGGATGTCGAATGTGAGTTCGGCGGGGTTAGCGGCGTCCTTGGCAGGCCCGGGGACATCGTAAGATTCACCGGTTCCGAGAACTTCGAATTTTGAGCCATTGAGGCGGCCGAGTGCGGTGACCCTCGCCTCCATCGGGCGAAATCCATTGTCCTGGATCCGTTTCCGCAAATCACTCATTTTCAGAGTATTGCCAGGTATGAGCTGAATTCCGATCATGCCTGTTTTCAGACTCACCTCGACTGACTTCACACCTGTCATGCGATGAACTGAAGCCCCCACACCCCGAGCGCATAACTCGCAATCGAGCCCATACACCTTGAGGTGGATTTGCAGGTATTCCGCGGGTAGCGGCCGACACGCAACTAGCAGGGTAAACACCATGAGGATCCGTGATGTCCTTTTCCGACCCAAGTCTATTTCCTCCCCTTCAAGAAAAAGTAGCTCACACCGATGACCGCCCGGATCCCCTGAGCCGGTTGGTTACCATTCACCTGGCTCCAGGTGCGAAACATCACGCCAGCCTGAAATGCGATATCCCGGTAAGTGTACAAAAACGATGGGCCCGAAAAGATCCCCGTGCTTCCTGAATCTGGCAACACTACGCTATCGTCGGAGTGCGGAAGAAGCGGGATGGTGCGGGAGACATGATGGCCAGGAGGCACTGGCGTACCCGGCGGCTCCGCAGCTCGCCGGGCCTGGCCGACCCACTCGCCGCTCGTTTCCCAAAAGAATCGAACATCGGGCTTCGGGTACTCCTTGTAAAAGAATTGGGGCCGCCAACCCAGCACGACACTGGTCAACAGCGAATTACTCTGATGATCTTGACTGTCGCCCCAATGACCGTGGGCCTCATAACCTCCGCCTACCCATGCATAGTAGGTCCGCGAAATGTGACCGGTCGCCGCGGCGGCATAATACCCTGGCTGGCGACTGAGAGGGGGGCCGTCGGTGCGTGGTACAGCCTGGGTTGTGCCGGAGACGCCGAGGTAAAGGGTGCTCTCGTTGCGGGTGCCGACTCCGGAAATAGCGTGATGAAACCGCCACGCAACGAGGGCCTCGGCTTCCGGATCGCCGGGCATCATGCC
>JBARKD010000087.1:0-10074 GCA_049800615.1 Acidobacteriaceae bacterium
AGCCGGCATCTCCCAGTGTCTTCATTGTCCCGGGAAAATCCTGTGCTATCAGGGTCCGAACGGTATAGGTCTGACACCCGATGGGCAATCCCAGTGGATCCGCCAGGACCTTGGGAACGAATGCTGACAGAGAACCGGCGCCCGCTGCCGCGGCAGCGCCGATGAGAGCTTGCCTTCTAGACATGGACGCCATCGATCTCCATTTCTGCGCGGCTGCGCTGACAACCTTGAACTGACTTAAGAAACAAACACCAAATGCGGAAAGGACGGCCCTGCGTGGAGCATTGTTGCATATGTAGAAGTGTGAATGCACATCCGCTGGTCATCTCCCACCGGCAAAAACGGAGACGTCGCCAGCTACGCCGTCTATGGGGTCCCCAGGGGACGCTCCAGTTCCTTGTGGAGGACAGCCCAATCGGGGTGGCCGTGAGTACCCCGGCCAACGGGTGCTCTGGTCTCACAGGCCGCCAGGCCGGGCACAGGCACAGGCCCGAAGACTATGAAATGATTCTTGTGAAAGCTTATGAGCGCAACGGAACTCACCAATCCGCGGCACGTCTCCGTCGACGCGGCCGGGGAGTCCGTTGTCACCCGTATCCTGTCCATCGATATCTTTCGCGGGATCACCCTTGCCGTAATGATTTTCGTGAACGACCTTGACGGTACGAAAGGTCTGCCCTGGTGGACCTTCCATGCCAAAGCGGAATGGGACGTGATGACCTATGTGGATATGGTCTTTCCTGTCTTCCTTTTCCTGGTTGGCATGTCGCTTCCCATTGCGATCAATGCGCGCCTGCGGCGAAATCCCTCGCTGCTCGCGCTCTGGATCCACATCTTCATCCGCTCCGCCTCGCTCGTCATCCTCGGCCTGATCCTGGCAAATGGAGCCATGGCCGACCCGAACCACATGATCGTCGGCAAGCGCCTCTGGGAGTTTCTCGGTGTGCTGGGCGCGTCGTTCTTCCTGAGTGTGTATCCCGGCAGGAGCAATCCTCCGTGGCATAAAGCCCTTCGCGTCGTTGGTGCGCTTATCGTCATCGCCATGTACGCCGTCTTCCGGCGCACCGGCCCTGGCGGTCAGATCCATTGGATCGATGGGAGCTATCCCGAGATTCTTGGCCTGATCGGCTATGCCTATTTCGCCGTTTGCCTGCTCTATATTCCTTTTCGCCGCCGGCTCATGGCGCCCGTCCTGTGGTTTGTCGCGCTAGTGGCCTTCAACGCTGCGACGACTTCGCGGTTTATCGCCATGGTGGCAGTACATTCTGGGGCCGCAGCCCGCTGGCTGAACTTTCAGCACGGCCTGCGCGGCTACCAGTGGCCGTGGGGCAACGGCTCCTCCGCGAGTCTGGTCATGGCCGGCGTCGTCACCTCCATGATTTTTCTCGAGGCCAGGAAGCTCGAAACGTTCCGCCAAAAACTTATTCCTGCCACCGGTTTTGCGGCGGCTTGTTTGATTGCCGGCTATCTGCTCAGCCCGCTCGGCATCTCCAAGATTCGCGCCACTCCCACCTGGGGCCTCTATACGATTGCCTTTGCCGTCGCCGCGTTTACCTTGCTCTACTGGCTTTGCGACGTCAGAAAGAAAACAGCCTGGGCTTTTGCCTTTCGCCCGGCAGGCTCGAATACTCTGACCACCTATCTCCTCCCTGACTACTGGGAACTGATCTTCAGCCTGCTCGGAATCACTTTCCTCGAGACTCATTTCCGCTATGGATGGCAGGGCGTTGCCAAGTCCATCCTGTTCACCTGCGTCATTCTGACCATTGCTTCTTTGCTCACCCGGGCAAAGGTGCGTCTCGCTCTTTAGGCCGCAGGACTGCACCCGCCCGAATGTAGGAAAGGATCCGGAGGTTAAGGCTGGACGGTAAGATCAGCCGCGAATGTGCTGCCGGCAAAGCCGGGATCCACGCCGTTGTAGTGGGCCGTGATGGTGTGCGTTCCAGCCACGTTTGGCACCATTGTCAGCACAGCTTGCCCTCCACTTAACGGCACGGGAACCCCGCCGTTCAGTGAAGTGGTTGTATTGCCCACGGTATCTGTGACGCTGACTCCGCCCGTCGGGACACTTGCGGCATTGGTTGTATCGGTCACTGTGACAGTCATGGTGACGCCGAGGCCCGCCGTCACCGGGTTGGGAGAAATTCGCATGGTGGTGCGTGTCGTGTCGGAAGTAACCCCCAGGCCCCTGAGCGAGACTGTCTGCCTGACAACGATAACGTTCAGATTGTCGGTGGTAACGACCAGCCCGCCGGCGTAGGAAGCGTGCTGCTTGGGGGCGAACTCGATAGCGTACACGCAGGAAGTGTTGGCAAAAAGCAGGTTGAGGGAAGTGGTGGGACAGGTAGTTTCACTGCTTACCAAATAGCCGGTACTGGGATTGGGCGTGGCGCCCAGCTTAAGGTCGTCGACACCAAGCGTAACATTGCCGACATCTGCCACCGTCACCGTTTGCGCAGGGCTGGTTGACCCCACCCGGGTGTTCGGGAAATTCAAGGTAGGGGGATCGCTTATGTCAATTTTGGTCAGCGTGCCGTCTCCAACGTTCTGTGCGATGTATAGATTTTTTTGGTTGTCCACCCCGATCCCCGCGGGTATAGATGGCACGGCAAAAGCGAAACTCTTCAACCATGTCCCATCTAACTGCAGCGCGTACTCATAAACCGCGCTGTCCCCGGAAGTCGTGACGAAAAGATGGCCTGCGCCATCGGCCGCAATGCCTGCCGGCGCATTCAGCCCAGTGGCGATTTTGCTTTGTGCATAGCCAACCCCCGAACCATGCGTCTCCTCGTACAGCGTTCCTTGGCGGGCATCTGCTACAAAGATGTCTCCATCGCCATCCACGGCCACGCCGCTAGGGTTGGCAATGCCGCTGCCGATCGCGGTCTCGCTATAGGCGCCGCCTGCGCTCAATGTTTCTTTATGCACATCGCCGCTGGAAGAGGAAATGAGGTAGAGGTTAGCAGCGCCATCCACCGCGATTCCCGCGAGGTCATTCAGGTCGACAGCAATTTCGCTCTGCGAGTAGCCGCCCGCCAATGGCGTCTCTTTATAGACCCCGCCGGAGGCGGCGATATAAATGTTCCCGGCGCCGTCGAGAGCAACCCCGGTCGGAGTATTGAGACCCTGGGCGACAATTGTGCGCGTGGCGCCGCCGCCAGGGCTCTCCTTATACACTTTCCCTGTCCGGCTTTCCGCTATATAGATGTTTCCGCCGTTGTCTACTGCCACTCCCATGGGATGGGCCAAGCCCGAATCCAGGGTGGTTTGCACGCCCGGAGGAAAACCAGTCAGCGGCGAGATCCCCTCTCCGTAAAGATAGCCCAGCGCGATAGGTTGTCCAGCGATGTCCGTGAGCTCGACCGAACCATAGCGGCCGCTGGGGAAAGCAGGCGCAAAGAGCACGTCCACCGTGCAAATATCTCCCACGTTATAAACAAAGCTTGTACCCTGCTTCCCGCAGCTCCCCGTGCCGGCATCGGAGAAATCGGAGCCGCTCACTCCCTCTGTGAGCACGCTCGGCTTCCCAATCGATCCGGCTTGGTCGAATGTAAAAATCAACGTCAAGGTCAGACTCGTTGCGGTTACGTCTACCTCTCCCAGGTCACCCGCGCCCGCGACAATCTTAGCCAGATGGTTTTCTCCCGGAGCCGCAAGGTAGAGACTGCCGCTGCCATCGGCTGCGATCGAATAGAAATCCAGGTTAGGCGAAACGGGAATCGCAGTTTGCACATAGCTGCCTTGCCCCGGAGTTTCCTTCAGCACGGAAGAGGTTTCCTGATCCACGAAGTTGAGAACATAGACAGTTCCGCTTCCGTCGACGGCCACCCCAAGAGGACTGCTGCTGGTATTGGCGCTGACCACACTTTCTGTATAACTGCCGGTGGTTGGCGTTTCCCGTAACACCCGATTGTGTCCAAAATCTGCAATGAAGACGTCGCCGCCAATGTCGACCGCAACCCCGTAAGGCATGGAGAGCACACTGCTGGGTATCGTGCTTTGCGTGTAGCTGTTTCCTGACGGTGTCTCTTTGACGATGCGGTTGTTGCTCAGGTCGGTTATATACAAGCTGCCCTTAGCGTCCACTGCGATTCCTGAGGGTTGTCCCAAGCCGCTGACGGGTATTACGCTGCGCGTGAAAGTCGTTGTGTACGGCAGCGCGGCAGCCGTCTCTTTGATCACATCGTTGGCCGTCCCGTTCTCGGTGATGTAGAGATTTTCCTGAGCGTCCACCGCAATCCCAACCGGACTTGTCAAGCCTTGCAGCAGGGTAATCGCAAAATACGAGTTTCCCGACTGCTGTACCACCGTCACCGTCCCCATTTCCTCGTCTGTGACGTAGAGATTGCCGCCCTTGTCCACCGCTACGCCGTAGGGCTCCTCATCGAAAGGGAAAGTCTGGTCGATACCAGGAAGCGGAAGCATTCGCTGCGAGACACTCAGGTGAGCGGACGGTTGCTGCGCCAGCAGGGCGGCGCTGAATACCAGCCCAAGAATTGCGATGGAAACCGTTCTTCCAGACAGAAACCGGCAAAGGCGAGCGTACCGAATCATTCGGGCAGCGAAAGAGGCCATCGTGGGCACCTCAGATTGAAGTTGGTCTCTCGATCGAACCGCCAAATAGCCTGAATCGAGACAGACCGGTCACTTCATCGGCGTATCTTTCGGAGGCCACCAACACGCTGGAAGATAAAGTGGGAGGGGAACCATATTGGCAAAGGCGAACAAACCTCGGCCCTTTGCTGCACACACCTTCACATCAGCGCGGCAGAAAATGTCTTCGCAGTGGAGGCTCAATATTGGCCCGCGTCAAATCAGCTCCGGGCGTACTGCGATTCCGTGGGCGGCTGGTAACGAACCGCCAGCTGCGGTGTCTCCAACCGCTGGTTCAAGCTGTGCCTGGACTTGAGGCAAGCCTCCAGCACGCCGCTGGTCAACAGCGTTCTCTCCACCGGATGCGGCGTGCGCTGCGTCTCAAAAAACTGTTCGATCTGCGCCGCCAGGCAGGCCGAGTCACTCTTGTTCGGCGCCGGCGGCAAAAAGAACTGGGTCGAAACCACCTCGTGTCCCGCCACTTTGACCG
Organism: Acidobacteriaceae bacterium; assembly: GCA_049800615.1. GTDB lineage: Bacteria > Acidobacteriota > Terriglobia > Terriglobales > Acidobacteriaceae > PALSA-350. Next base: position 5,084 of record JBARKD010000087.1, read on the forward strand.
CGATATTGAAATCCGCAATTGCGCCGTCGAGCATAAGCAGCGTCGCTCGAGTTCCGTCACTGTACTCGATGCAATAGGCCGCCGGATTTTTCACCAGTTGAGGTAAAACTCCCGACGCGGCCAGATCCTGCGTGCGCCCATCCAGCACGGTCAGGCCTTGTGGTGTATCGGTGCGCGAGAGCGCGGAACTCAGCAGTTCCGGCGACCAGCGGCCCGCTTTGCCTGCCGCCCATACGTCGTCGCCCTCCAACAGCTGCACCGCCTTGACTCCTGTTTCGCCGCCCTTGCGCCGTTCCACCATGCATTGCATCGCTTCCAATGCGTCGAAATCCATGCCGTCCAGTCCGCCTACACCCACCATCACTGCCTCTTGCACCTCCGCACCCAGCGGTACATCCACATCCGGGAGGCGCCACGTGACGGGCAGGGAAGAGCCGGCCAGCAGCGGGAATCGCAGGCGCTTGGCTGTTTCCACTATGGTCTGCGCCTGCCCGAAGCTGAAGGCGAGCTGCTTGTGGTTGAAGTAGGGAACTCCATGGCCCTCATCTTCGAACACCTGGACGCACTGTTCAAAAAAATCGTAGTTGGGCAGCAGGATTTGTCCCTTGTCGTTGCTCGGATAATCGTCCTCCTCCACGATCGTCAGCACCGCATCGACGGCGATGCGGTCCCCGCCGCATCGCAATGCCTGCGGAATGTTGTCGCACAGGAGGAAGCCAAACTGCTCTGCGCGCGCTTTGCCCAGGTCGCTTGCCGCGTCCAATTTTTCCGCGGCCTTTTCTTTCTCCTGGTCGTGTGGTTCGCCATGAGCCTGGGCGGCCGCTCCCCGGCCGGGTCCCGACGGCGCCAGCTTCGTGCCCTTCATGGCGAGGTCGTACCCTGATGGCGCAGCTGCCGCTTTGCGCGCCCTCTGATCCACGTACATGGAGACCACCTGCACCTTGGGCAAGCGCCATTCCCCCTGATCCGGATAGCCCACCAAAAAGCGGTCGGCGAGCATCTGCATTTCTGACTGAGGCCGATAAACGCTGCCCAGGATAGCCAGCCGCGGCGGCCGCTGGGCCGCCTGTCCCCATGCATCGAAGAGTGGCCCCCGTGAAGCCAGCATCGCGGATGAAAGTGCGGTATATCCTACAAAACGGCGGCGGGTCAGCATTAGCTCCTCCAGAAAGTGGATTCGGGATTGGGCTGGTATTGCACGGCGGCCAGATTCGGTGTCTGCACGCGCTCCATCCCCTGATGAGCGCTATCGACGCCTGCAATCAACATCCCACTGGTCAGTAGCGTTCGTTCAATCGGATACTGCGACTTGCCCGTCAAAAACATTTGCTCGGCGTTCCACACCAGCGGACTGAAGAAGCTCGCCAGCGTCGTACGGCCGTCGGGCATGGGCAGATACATCTGTGTGGAAAAAGGCTTTGCCTGCCCCTCGATCGTCGCCGCGAAGGTGAAGTCCCGCACCAGCCCGTTCATCAGGAGCATGGTGCAGCGAAGCCCATCGCGGTGTTGATAGTTGTAAGCGACCGGGTCCGGCACCAGGGCCCGCATCTGCTCCGTCGTGGGAAAGACATCGGTGAACGTAGGGCTGCCCGGGACAAGCGTGGAGGTGCGAGTCAGCGCCGCTTTCACCAGCGCCTGTGACCATACTCCCTGCTCCCATGCCTTCCAGAAGCCCTCTCCGCGATAGGTCTGCAGCCATTCCACACCGCTCTCGCCACCCTTGCGCCGCTCCACCATGCACTGGATGGTCTCGAGTCCGTGAAAGTCGTAACTGGCCATTCCGCCGTAACCAACCGATACCGCTTCACGCGCCGTGGCTCCAAGCGGGAACTCGACCGACGGAATTCTCCAGGTAACCGCCAGGCTCGAGCCGCCCTGCAGGGGAAAGCCCATCTCATGCGACGTGTCAACCATCTTCTTCGACCAGTCCCAGGTGTACGAGAGCTCCTTGTCATTGAAATAGGGAACGGATCGCCCGCTATCCCGGAAGACCTTGATGATCTGCTCAAAGAACTCGTAGTGGGGATGCTTCATGATCCCCGTCTCGGTGTAAGCGTAGGTGCCATGTTCGCCCACGACCACTACCCCGTCCACAGCCAACTTGCTCGTGCCCAGGGTTAAGGTCTCGGCAATGGTGGGATAAATCTTCATCGTGGGATGCCGGTCCACCCGCTCCTGTGACAAATCCCCTTCGCCCCGCTGATCGACGTAGAGTGAGACAACGTCCATCTCGGGATGGTGGAAACTTCCCGCCCAGCCATAGCCATCGAGCAGACGGTCCACAACATGCTGGCCGTGCAGTAACCTCTTATAGGCGGTGATTACGGCCGCGAGCCTGGGGTGATTGGCCGGCGTTTTGCTTTGAGGCATCCGATCCTCCGGTTTCGTCGTTTGCGTGCGAGTGTAACAAAGAGTCCGCCGTTCGCAGCCTTTCTAACCGGGCCGTTCGCTTTTGCTCGAGCGGGCGCTTGCCTCGCAAGGCGTGCGCACGGAAGATATAGAGGAGCAATGCTGACCCGCCGCCAATTCCTCGCTTGTGCCGCCCTGGCGCCTGCAGCGCTGAGTCCAAGCTCTTTTGCTGATCCCGGGACGCTTTCGATCTCTGCCCGCGCACAGGCCGTGCACAAACGCGCGCTGATCTTCGACGCCCACGTCCACGCATTGGATCGTGAGTTCTACCACGGCGGCAGCATGGGCACGCGCCACGACGATGGGCAATGGGACTTGGTGCGTGCGCGCGAAGGCGGGGAGAGCGCCTTCTTCCTTTCTGTCTTCATTCCCGAAGAGTACTATCCCGGCCGATTCGAAACCAAGCAGGCTTTCCGCCGTGTCGATCACGCGCTTCGCCAGCTCGAAATGAACAGCTCAAAGGTCGGCTTGGCGTTGAACGCGGACGATGTGGAGCGGCTCCACGCCCAGGGAAAAATGGCGGCGGTCCTCGATATCGAGGGCAGTTGGGATCTCGATGGGGATCTCGGGTTTTTGCGCGATCTCTATCGGCTGGGACTGCGTTCGGCCCAGCTCTCGGCGCACAACTGGAACCAGCATTACGCGGACTCCTGTTGCTCGCCCGCCCAATGGAAAGGGCTGACCCCGCATGGCCGCGAAGTCATCCGCGAGCTGAACCGGCTAGGCATGGTGATCAACGTATCGCACTCTTCAGACGAGACTATTTCCCAGGCCATCGATGTGAGTGACGTCCCCGTCATTGCCACGCATCACGGCCTGCGCGATGTCAACAATATTCCCAGGAACATGCCCGACTGGCTGCTGAAGAAGCTCGCTGCCAAAGGCGGCGTGATCGGCTTCCAGATCGGGAGCGAGTTCAACTACCCAAAGGAGTACGCCTACCTGACCGCCCGCCAGAAGAAGTCTTTCTGGGAGACGGCCTCGATTCCCGATGAGGTGAAGGGCAAGACCATTTACGAAGTGGACGAGTTGGTCGCCCCGCAGTTTCCAATGCTGGGCGCCAAGGTGCCGGACTCGGTCATGATGTCCGTGGACGACTGGGTTGCCGTCGTGGACAGAGCGATCCAGATGGTTGGGGAAGATCACGTGGCCATCGGCACAGACTTCGACGGAGGGCCTACTCTGGCGCGTGGCATGCGCGACGTTCGCGACCTTCCCATGATTACCGACGCCATGCTCCGCCGTGGTTACACAGAAGAACGTATCGATAAATTCTGGGGGGGCAACCTGCTGCGGGTCTTCCGCCAGATCACGCGGAACCACGCGTGAACCTTCCCGCCTGAGTGATTCCCACTCGTTTTCTTGAGCGGAGCGAAGTTACCTTTTGAGCAGAGCGAAGTTGCCTTCTTGAGCGGAGCGAACTCGCCTTTCGTTCAGAGCGAAGTTGCCGACCTACCCGTCGTCGTTCAGAGCGAAGCGCGGCCATAGCTTATCATCGAGTGATAAGTAGATCCCGCCCCGATCCTGGAGGAAACGCCATCATCCGGTTTGCCAACCCAGCGCAGCCACAATCCACCCAAAGCCAAGGAGAAAAAGATATGGGAATCAACAGCAGACGCAGCTTCTTTGGCAAGGTCGCCGCGACGGCGGCAGCTTTTGCCGGAACGACAAAACTCTTCGCCCAGCAAGCCGCACCTCCTGCTGCGCCTGCTCCCGGGAGCCCGCGCCACAGCCCCGCCAGCCACATTCACAATGGCATTTACTATTTCTCCGGCACCGGCTCCAACGACGGATATCCCAAAGACGATCACGTTCTCGTAACCGACCCCTTCGAAAAGCACGTCACCCGCACCATGGATGCGCTCAAGAAATCGCTCGACCGCGCCGGTTGCACCATGGATAGCATCATCAATGTGCAGGTCTTTCTCTGCCTTCCTTTAGCGGACGCTACGCCCATGCCCGCCGGCAAGGCGCGCTTCGATGCGCACAAGGCGCAGTACGACGCGCTCAACAAGATCTACGGCACCTATTTCACGCCGGGCAAACTGCCCTCCCGCGCTTGTATGGCCCTTGAATGGATCCCCGGCGATTCGCTGATCGAAATCGTGGGGAGCGCGGCCGTTGTCAACCCCACCGCCATCTCCTGAGGAATTGTCATGAACTTGAAATTCGATTGGACTCGTCGCTCTTTCGTTGCTGCCCTGGGAGCCGCCATCGGAAGCTTGTTTGCTCCGGCCGAGGCGCAGGCTGCCGGCCTCTTCGGCAAGAAAACTAAAGCCTCGATGGCCGCGATTAACGGCAACGCCATCGTGCCCATTACCTCCGGCCTCGGCTGCACGGGCAACGTTTATGCCGAGCTTGGGGTCACGCCTCTGGTTAATATCAACGGCACCCTGACCGTTATCGGCGGGTCGTTGATGAGGCCCGAAGTCATGGAGTTGATGCGCCAGGGCAACGAGCACTTTGTTTCCGTCGACGAGCTCGAGATCGCGGCGGGTAAGTTCATTGCCAAACTATGTAAGTCTCCAGCCGGCTACACCGGCCTGGTGACAGGCGGCGCAGCCGCGGCCATGGTCGTGGGA
>JBARKD010000088.1:0-2670 GCA_049800615.1 Acidobacteriaceae bacterium
GGAGCGGCTTTGTTCGTTCGAACTCTTGTGGCCCTGTATTCTGTCGATCCGGGCTTCAGTCCTCAGAACATCCTGACCATGCAGATGGCGTTAACCGGCCCGCGCTTTCAGACAACTGCTCCAGTGACGCAACTGATAAACAATGCACGCGAGCGGATCGATGCGCTCCCCGGAGTTCTCGCCTCTGCGTCGACCATATCGTTGCCATTACAAGGAGCACATCGGCTCCCTTTCAACGTTATCGGGCGGAAAGCAGGAAACGATCCAAATACCGGATTGGTTGCCTATGAAGCAGTCTCACCGGGGTTTCTCAGCGTCTTTCAAATTCCGCTACTTCATGGGCGGGACTTCCGCCCAGACGATAACGCAGCAGCACCTCCCATTGTCCTCATCAATCAGGCCATGGCCACGCAATTCTGGCCTAAGCAAAACCCCGTCGGGCAGCGGATTGTCCTGGGAAAGGGCATGCCGCCTATATTTGCAGACAAACCGCGCGAGATCGTTGGCATCGTGGGAGATGTTCTAGTGGACGGCCTCGAAAGCGCGGCGCAAGCGATGGTGATCATTCCCCAGGCACAGACTCCGGATGCAATTACGGCATTGACGAATCGCATGGATTCCATCCACTGGGTGTTCCGCACTGATGTGGAGCCACACCAACTGATACCTGCGATTGCGGACCAGCTGCGGCAGGCCACAGGGGGACTACCGACCTCAGAGACCCTGACCATGCGCGAGATTGTATCGACGACAACCGCTCGACAGGACTTTAACGCACAGCTCCTGTCTGCCTTTGCGGCATTCGCGCTCATTTTAGCGGCGATTGGCCTCTACGGACTCATGGCATATTCGGTCCAGCAACGTTCTCAGGAAATCGGCGTCAGAATAGCTCTGGGGGCGGATCAGGCTCGTATTCGGAACATGGTGATCTGGCAAGGAATGCGTCTGGCGCTTATAGGAATTCTGATTGGTTGGGCAGTCTCATTACCACTCAGCCGCTTTCTCAATAGCCTGTTATTCGGAGTTAAGAGCTGGGACCCCGCCGTATTTGTCATCGTTCCGAGCGTGCTTATCAGTGTGGCGCTCTTCTCAGTTTGGGTGCCCGCGAGGCGCGGAGCGCGATTGGATCCGATGTCGTCACTGCGCATGGAGTAATCAGGCACTAAAGATCGCGACTATGGTCATGCTTGAGGTTCGCAATCTGCATAAACGTTACTCCGGGATTCCTGCTGTGGACTCGGTGAGCTTTGTCGCGCGCGCCGGCGAAGTGACCGGCTATCTGGGCGCAAACGGATCCGGCAAATCAACCACCATGAAGATGGCCACGGGATTGATCGAGCCCAATGCAGGGGAAATCCTCTTCGAAGGAAGACGGATCAAGGAAAATCTGATGGCCTATCGGCAGCGGATGGGCTATGTTCCCGAGGAGCCTCACCTCTATACCCATCTGAGCGGCCTGGAATACCTGGTGATGGTCGCTCAGCTGCGGAATATGGACCGCACATCTGCAAATATGCGCATCCACGGTTTGCTGCGCCTTTTCGGAATACACGGGGACCGCGACGTAGTCTTGTCGTCTTACTCCAAAGGTATGCGGCAGAAAATTCTATTGTCCGCCGCCTTAATGCACAACCCCGACGTAATTCTGCTGGACGAACCATTCTCTGGTCTGGATGTCGGTTCCGCTCTCATCCTCCGCAGTCTGATTAAAGAATTGGCGGCACGAGGTAAGATCGTTCTCTTTAGCTCGCATGAGCTTGAAACAGTGGAACGTGTTTGTTCTCACGTCGTGATTCTGCATCGCGGCAAAGTGGTCGCCGATGACTCGATTGAACGTCTAAGAGTCCTGATGGCCGTGCCTACGCTCGAAGAAATATTCTCTCAACTCGCCGTCGAACAAGACTCGGAGGCTGTTTCACGAGAGATTGCGGACTTGATTCGTGCATAGTGAATGGTCCCAGGCAAAAATACAATTCCGTACTCTCTATCGGGTCTTCCTTCTTCGCGTAGTTGACCTTGAAGTCCTTTCGGCCGGCGGCGACCCAGCCCGGTTAATTCGACAGTTTGTCACCATCTTCACCACCATCAGCTTCTTCCTTATACTTCCAGCACTTGTCTTCCTGGTCTTTGGTGGCGGTATGCCAATGACAGCTGAATGGATGTACGAACATTTCCTGATCGAAACCACCATGACTGTGGCCGGGCTCGTTGCCCTACTCAACTGGGATGCTGCCTTTCCGGACAAGCGAGATATCTTGATACTTGGACCGTTGCCGGTACGAACAAGCACATTGTTTTTGGCCAAGGTGGCCGCACTCCTGGCCGCACCCGGTCTGGCGGCGATCGCATTGAACATCTTCGTCGGCGTTCTTTGGCCGTTATTTTTTCGATCGAGCAGCGCCGGTTTTCCCGGTGGGTTGCGCGCATGGCCTGCGTATTGGATCACGATCCTTCTCGCCAGCTCATTTTCTGTCTTCACCATCCTTGCCCTTCAAGGGCTGGCGGCCAATCTGTTGCCGCGGCAATTTTTCCTCCGTCTATCCGGATTTTTGCAGGCCGCCGTCATGAGCCTTTTGGTGAGCGTATATTTTCTCGAGCCATCGCCCGCGGCGCTCACTTCGCCACAAAATCAGCGGCTGCTCGAGTTTCTTCCCTCTTACTGGTTCCTGG
>JBARKD010000089.1:0-8481 GCA_049800615.1 Acidobacteriaceae bacterium
GTGTCAGGGCGCATGGCTGCGCGTGGAATATTGGAACAACACCACCCTGACGTGGACTGGCATCACGACGCAGTGGCTCGGTTACGGCTTCGCTCGTGGCTACGACTGGCCTCCCACTCATCCCTACTCCGCCAACACCGGCGCCGTTCCATATTGCCTCAACTTCCCCAATTATCCGACGGGCCCGTGCCAGAACCCAATCAGCCCCGCCATCCTCATCCTTCAGCAGCTTCAAAGCGCCAAAGCTCCATCCACCGCAACTGGCGCTGCGGCAACCGCGAACAACTTTATCCCGATTAACTTCTACGACTCCCGCGAAGGAGAACCTAGGGATAGCCGCCCTGCCGGTGACGTGGCGCCGCCCAACTCCGACTGCAGCCCCAACGGAATCATGAACTCCGTTGAGCTCGACGTGGGCAATCTATGGCTGTGGCTGCAAGGGTCCGCACCCTACGCTGGCGGCAGCGGCAAACTGGTGAGCACGACCAACCAGAATGGCACCGTCGAGAATGGCTACATCCTTTATTTCATGGACCATCGCGGCATGATGCCCGATACTCACCCTTTCCCCGCTCCCGTCGGTCCCTTCTATAACAATTTTTCAGGGATGTCCGGTTTGAACGATGTAGTGAACAGTGGCTCAGCAGTGGGTGCGCCCAGCGGCACGCTCGAAGCAATCACATACTACGCCCAGTCCCCTACCATACCCGTTGGTTATTCTCCGGAAGATACGGCCATAAAAGGTACCGCGATCCTTGGCACGAACGTCGACAACTGGGGCGAGACAAACCTGGGGGCCGGTTTTGGCATTACGGCGGCGAACATGGCCAAACCCTATTACATTCCCGGTACTGTCGTGGGTAATTTGATCCAGTGCTATTCGGGTAGCCTTGCGGGCGTTCCCACGTATGGCACCGCCACGGCCGAATGGAATATGGTCACTGGCCCACGGCACGTCCTGCGCCTGGTAGACGGTGGCATGGATACCGCCGGAAATAGTTTCGTTCCACCCACGGGCGCTGCCGTTCTCCCCAACGGGCAGGCGCTCACCGGGACGGGCGGCTTTACGGTCGCTTCGGAGGAACCCGTTTACGTCTACGGAAACTACAATACTGGTCCCTCGGATCCCTTCTGGCCCAGCGAGAACACCACCACCACTCCACATTCCGCCGCAGCGATCATTGCGGACGCAGTCACTTTGCTCTCCAACCCGCCCATCAATAATGCGGCGACCCAGCTCCCGACAAATCAGAGGGGCTGGTACGATCAGGAGAGTTTCAAATATCCACAGCAAGCGGTCTGCATCCCGTCGGCTCCGGCGTGTACCACGAGCAAGGGCCGCCAGGGCAACAACAGCTATTACCGGGTCGCAATCGCCGCTGGCAAGAGCATTCCATTCCCTCAGCCGGCATTTGCCGCCGCCGTCCCCTGGAATGACTTCGGCACCGATGGAGGCATGCACAACTTCCTGCGCTACCTCGAAGACCGCAGTGATGCCGGAGACAGCCCGGCCAACGGCGCAACCGTAAACTATGCCGGTTCCATGATCAGCATGTACTATTCGCAATATGCCACCGGCATATTCAAGTGCTGCAACTCCACCTACAGCGCCCCGGTGCGAAACTATTTCTTCGACACGCAATTCCTGAACCCGAACAATCTGCCTCCCGGAACCCCCATGTTCCAGGACGTCGTGAGCTTGAGTTCTCACCAAAGCTTCACTCCACAATAAGCAGCAATTCGTTATCAACCCCGGACCGCACACGCGGCCCGGGTTTTTTCTTTGTGTGCGGAGAGGCGGGTTGCCTCACACAAATGCTGACTCCACGTTTCAAGCGCCGCCACGACATCGGCTGTCCCTCGATAAGAGCGAAGGCGGTGTCAACTCGTCGCGGTTTTCGACGAGCTGACACCACGAACGTCAATCCATTACCTCTACAAAACGATTTTTCCTTCCGGCCAGTACGAGAGCTATCAATGGGATGGAAACAACAATCTCGGGTATAAGACTGATCGCAATGGCAACGGCATTATCTACGCCTACGATCACCAGAACCGCCTCAATTACAAGCAAGATCCCGGATTCGTTTTCTACGCCTACGATCCGGCGGGCAGGCTGACTCAGGTGGAGGACTACAACAGCGGCAACCGGGCGGAGTATGATTTTGCTTTCGATAACATGAACCGGCTGACCTCGACGACGACGAACTATGAGTTCACATCGATCGGGGCGCTGACGGTGCAGTACGGGTACGATGCGGCGTCGAATCGGGTGTCGATGACCGATCCGCAAGGCACGCAGACCAGCTATGCCTACGACAATTTAAACCGGCTGACCAGCCTGTCAAATTCGTGGGCGGGATCGTTCGGCTTCAGCTATGACGCGCTGAGCCGCAGAACCCAGTTGACGCGTCCCAATGGCGTGAACACGAACTACAGCTATGACAATCTTTCGCGGCTGCTCAACGTGCTGCATCAGGCCGGAAGCACGACGCTGGACGGTGCAGTCTACACCTATGATGCGGCAGGGAACCGCCTGTCGAAGACCGATCTCTACGCCAACGTCACCTCGAACTATGCCTACGACGCCATTTATCAACTGCTGCAAGTAACCCAAGGGACGAGTACGACCGAGAGCTACACGTACGACATTGTTGGCAATAGACTAAGTTCTCTCGGCTTGAGTACCTATCAATACAATTCGTCGAACGAGCTGACCTCGACGGCGCTGGGCGGCTACACGTACGACCACAACGGAAACGCGCTGACCGACGCCCAAGGCCGCAGCTACACCTGGGACTACGAGAACCGCCTGGCGCAGGCCGTCGTCCCCGGCACCAGCGGCGGTACGACCACGTTCAAGTACGATCCCTTCGGGCGAAGAATCTACAAGCAATCCCCCAACTTCACGAGCGTTTTCTTGTACGACGGCAACGATTTGATTCAGACTGTCAATGCATCGGGCAGCGAGGTCGCCAGCTACACGCGAGGACCGCTAATCGATGAACCGGCGGAACTACGGGGCAGCACGACGGACTATTACGCGGCGGACGGTGTGGGGTCCATCACGTCGTTGAGCAACGCGACCGGGGCGCTCACCAACACCTATACCTATGATTCCTTCGGCAACACGACGGCCTCGACGGGCACACTACGCAATTACTTCCAGTACACGGCACGTGAGTTCGACCCCGAAACCGGCCTCTACTACTACCGCGCGCGTTACTACAATCAAGCCACAGGACGATTTGCATCCGAGGACCCGTTTCGGTTCTTCTCGGACATCAACTTCTACCCGTATGTCGATAATGATCCAACAGTGCTGATAGACCCCTACGGACTGTACACGTGCGTAGGAAACGCCGTGTGTAACTTTACGCCGGATATGAATAAGGCACTAGACGCTCTTGAGAAATGCCTGAGCCACGATTTCAAAATCACCTGTGGGAACAATGGCCATCCCGCCACCGACCCGCACATGAAGGGCTTGGCTGTCGATATTGGGCACGGAAGTAATCCGTGGCTGGGTAGGGACCAGGTGGTGAAATGTTTTTATGCCGCTTTCCCGAACAGTGCATATGGACAGCAGGAATACAACGACGGCGATTCTGGCGAGTATCACTACCACATTCAGTACACACCCGGAGTGGGCGGCCAGGCGGGTTTCTCTCCTGGCGTTCATGCCAATGGACAATAAGTAGGAGCCACTATGAAAATAGCGTTAACTTTATGTGTGATGATCGGCCTTTTCGCCGCGACAATGGCCGGGAGGGACGATCTAGAGCACAAGTACGCTGGACTGAGTGGTTGCGTCCCAGAGTTCACATGGGCTCCCGGAACCTACAGTATACGGCTCGATAAACGTCAGAGGACCCGCCTTGCTGCGCACACAGTAAATGAGAAGAACATCCTCTTAATCGTTCAGTACAAGGATGACAACGATCAGTGTGGAGTTGTGCGAGATGCGGTTCAGTCGGACAAGCCAGGTGATTTCTTCGAATTCGACTGCACAGATCGGAGCAGGCCTTCGGTGGTCGTCGTTGGCACTCGGCCGGACAACGATCCCAAGATCTCTGGGAGGGCGGTCCAAGCATGGCGAGTGGACCTTGACACCCTCAGGTTTGCCGCCGATGACAGAGAGGTTACATGCGTGCGGCGGAGCTACGCCGGAAACGATGAGGGGGAGGACATGGTGACCTGGGCGAGGCGGCGGGCCGAAAAACGCCAAAAATAAATCACTCCCGATGCAACCCAGCCCCCAGCGGCAACGGCATTATCTACGCCTACGATCACCAGAACCGCCTCAATTACAAGGGGGCTGGCCCACACAAATGCCGACTCTACGTTTCATGCGCCACCGTGACATCGGCTGCCCCACCCTTCGCGCTGTTCGAAGGGTGGGCGCCACGAACGTCGATCCGTTATTCAATCTTCGCATCCCACCTCCAGCTCGATGCGCGATCGCGCCAGCTGCTATCCCTCAGCATCACAGAATGAAATCAAGCCGTCCGAAGGCGACCCCATTTGTTTAGTCGATAGCTGCCGGCTGAAAGCTGAAAGCTAATCTCGCGCCACTGCCGGTTTTCTCCTTGAACACCACTTGCCATAAAGCGACGCCATCCGCGCACTCAATGGCTCCGGTGTCTAAAGGATGATTCTCTTTAGCTTACTGCGCGAACCTTATTCCAGCCGAGTTGAGCGTGAGCTAGCGTGAGTGCACACTGCGTTAAGTTAAGGGGGCTTTTATGAAGCAGCTCGCGGTTCGGTGGTCCTTGATCGTTCTACAAGTTTGCAGCTTCGGCATTCTGACTACTCCTGGTTGGAGTGCAGATAAAGACCAATCTGACATCGAGAAACGGATCGATAATTCCGCCAAGGTTCTCGACGAAATCATGAGCACTCCGGACAAGGGCATCCCCGACAAGATCATGAGCGATGCCAGGTGCATCGCGATTATTCCCTCCATGGTCAAGATCGCCGTCGGATTCGGTGGCAGTCACGGCAAGGGAGTGGCCACATGCCGCTTGGATAAGGGAAGATGGAGTGGCGTTGCGCCCGTTACGATCACCGGCGGGAGTTGGGGCCTTCAACTCGGGGGCCAGGCTGTAGATCTTGTCATGCTCGTCATGAACGACGACGGTATGCACAATTTGCTGTCCAGCAAATTCAAGATCGGAGGAGATGCATCCGCGGCCGCGGGTCCGGTCGGCCGTGATGCCAGCGCCGACACAGATTGGAAGATGAAAGCCCAGGTGCTGACCTATTCCAGGAGCCGTGGCCTGTTTGCCGGTATTGATTTAAACGGCGCTGTCCTAACACAGGACAAAGACGAAACCCGGATTATCTATGGGAAATTCGTGCCCTTCGACGACATCCTTGAAGGGAAGGTGCGACGCACAACCGTGAGTCAAGCATTCCTTAAGACCGTGGCGAAATATAGCGGCGGAACAAGAACGGAAGCGAATCAATCGGTTGCCCAAGGCAAGCCGGGTGTGAAAGATAAACTTGTTAGCCATCGCGAAACTGTAGCCGGATGTTTGCAAAAGGGCGACCAGGCAGGAACATTTTCGCTCACCGGTGACGATGGAAAGATCTGGTCACTCCGAAGTAACAGCATTAACTTTGATCCGATTGTCGGTCGCCAGGTCAAGCTCACTGGCTCAACGCGCCCAACCGCTGTAGACGCTAATGATCAAACTACCAGGGAAGGACAAGTCAAGCAGGCATCCAGCAAAGAAGAATACCGCGACCTGCATGTGGCTGCTATCACGATGATCAGCGAAAGCTGCACGAAGTAAGGTCCGGGGAGATACGGAGCGTCCGACATTTCTAAACCTACCCCTGTCGGGCGAACTGACCGAAGGGAGCGAAGGGAGCGACAGCGACGAAGCCGGAGTCGGGGGGCTTGGCCACAGTGTGGGGGCACCCTCCGTGGGAATGGTGCAGGCAAGATCGTTAAAAGGTGGGCGGCCCGACGTCCGCCCACCCATGTGCATGCGGCAGTGACTTGCGTAACAACGTGCTACCAAAACTGACGCCGCAAAGCGGCCGTCCTAGTTCGATTCGGTGAATTCAATGTAGGGCGACGATCCGCTCGCGGTGCTGCAACTGCCCAGATTCAAGTTGTTGCTCTCTCCCGTGGTGCCGGCATCTGCAACACAAGTTGGGGCTGAAGTGGAGCCATCCGTCAGGGCCACTTTCACGGTAATCGAGACAGGCGTGTTGAAGTCTGCTCGCGAACCGCCGGCATCACCGACCACATTGAATTCGGATTGCTTCCAGACCTGCGAGATATCCAGCACGCTGTCCTTACCGCTCACGGAGTAGGCAGTGGTTCCATCGGTAAATTTCACCGTATCGTTTCCGCCCGAGGCCGCGGTGCCCGAGAGCGACAAGCTGGCAAGTGAGGTCGCCTTCACATCGGGCGCCGATACGTAACTGCTGTTCCCGTAGCAATCGCCCTCGCCATCACTGCCAAAACCGCTCGGACAAGCCGAACTGCCCCAGTCGATCAGCCAATATTGCATGAATACAGCCGCTGAGCCCTTGACTGCATAGTCCGTCGCATAAATAAACTGCTGCCAGACGACACAACCGGAATGACTCTTACAAGCCGCCGTCGTGCCGGTGAAGTTGGTATTGAGTTGAAGCGAGTATTCATTCGCCCCGAGGATGCCGCCGTCTCCGTACTCGGCCACGCCAACGCTCTTCTCCGATTTCACTCCTGTTACCGTCGGAAAGCTTCCAAGTGCCGCGCTGGTCAGCCCCGAACTTTGTGCGACATAGTCGTTACCGTTGCCCGCCACCAACCCCATGCCGGGTTTGTGGACGACTGTATGAACGCGTGGATGTAACTCTTTGCACTCTACCTGCTGCCATTCGGTGTCGGGAAAAGATGCCTGGAAGCACCCCTCCGGCAGATCGGCATTAGAGATAGCCGCGCGCCAAGCGTCGTGCGCTGCGGCATCCGCATCTGCGGTCTGTCCGACAGAAACGGGCTGAAAACAGCAAATGCTGATAAGGGCTGCGGCCGCGATCTGGACTGCATAATTGGAGTACCGAACTTTCCTGGGGGTCATACACTTCTCCATTCAAGGGAATTGCTTCTGGGCCGACAATTTCTTTCGGCTCAAAATCGACGTAATTTTAAACTTGGGTCGCCCGCCTCACAAATTGGAGCCGAAGAATTTACGGAATCGGAACAGACTGGGCTTATGACTCGAACCTCTTGATTTCGGCGAGTGGCCCGGGTTTTTGGTCTCGCTGGCATCGCCAACACAGTGGGTGCCGCGCTCACCATCACAAATAAAATCGGGCCGCCCGCAGGCGACCCGACTATTTGGCTGACAGCTGACGGCTGAAAGCTTAATCCCCCGCCACCGGCTCGGCAACCTCCGGCTTCGGAGCATGCGCCCCGTTCCCATTGGCCTTACCCAGCGCGCCCAGCGGAATGAATCCGTTCTCGGCGACGGCAGGCTTTTCTTTCAGCACCACTTCGCGATAAAGCGAAGCCATCCGCGCATTGTAAGCCTCGTCATTCTTCACCGGCCCACGATGCCCGCCATTGTCCGAAGTCCGAGGTCCGACGTCCGACGTAGCACTTGCAGCCGCCTTCGCATCCCGCGCCCGCTTCTTCTCCTCGCGCGCGTTCTTCGCAATGCCCAGATTGTCCAGGTCATGCTGCAGTTCGGTCGTCACAATATTTTCGCGCAGCAGCAGCGAGTGCGTCTCGTCTTCCATCTTCACCTTCTTGCCGCCCGCGAAAATCTCGTGCCGCCCGTGCTCTTCATACCATTTGGTGAGCGTGGCCGTCATGTGCATCTTCTCAATAATGTTCCGCCACCCCACGCCCGTGTTGTAGGCGCAGAACGAAATCTCTCCCTCCTGCGTCGCATACGGGATAATGCACTGCTCCGTCCGCCGGAAATCGTAGTTGAACAGGTCCTGGAACCACATTCCTGCGATGAACAGGAAGTTCCAGCGGTCGTTGGTACGCCGCTTCATCACGTCGTCGATCGTGCGGTCCGGACCAACCTTCCCGTAATTCCGTCCGGTGACGTTGTAGTTCTTATCGAACTTCTTAAGCAGATCCATCATCTTGAAATGCGTCGGCGACTGATACGGATCGTAATTCTTCATCAGGCACAACGCCATCCCAAACGCAGTAAGAAATTTCCCCCGCGAGGCGTCGTTCACCTTGGCAATATCTTTCGCCAGCTGATCCCCCGCCAGGAACGCGGTAACCGGCACCGCTTCCTTGGTTTCCTTATCAATCATCACCGCCATCCCCGTCCCGCAATTCGGGTGACAACCGCATGATAGTTGGCCCCAGTCGTTTTTTACGTCATGAGCTAAGTGACTCAGCGTGTAGCGCTGGGCCTGGCGGCGATCGTCGGTGACGGCTTCGTCCCGACCGGTGAAGCTTACGGGCTGGAAGCTCAAGACGCTGATCGTCTTCGGATTGTCCAGCGCGAACTTGAT
>JBARKD010000090.1:0-8537 GCA_049800615.1 Acidobacteriaceae bacterium
GCTGCGGAAAAACGCGCCGAAGCAACGAGCGAGGCGCTAGATAATGTATCCCTGCCTAGACAAGTGGCTACGCCTGGTAGGCTTGTCGAGCACCTGCGTTGTTTTTCCGCAGCCTGTTTAGCCCCTGCTTCACGTCTCTCTTGCTCGATGCCGATTTTTTCCGCAGCCTGTTCAGCCGCTGAGGGCAAGATTTTACCCCAGGCACATGGGCCTGCACCCCACCCAAAGGAATGAAAAAGCCCGGCCCTAAGGGCCGGGCTAATCTCGACAGCACTCAGGAGATTCTATTTCGCGGCGGGCGCCAACTCCGGCTTTCCTTTGATGCCGGCCGCCTGGCGTAGAGCTTCCGCCTTGTCCGTCTTCTCCCAGGTAAAGTCCGCATCATTGCGTCCGAAGTGTCCATAGGCTGCAGTCTTCCGGTAGATCGGACGGCGCAGGTCAAGGCTCTCGATGATCCCTTTCGGCGTGAGCTTGAACTGAGCCCGAACCAGTTCCTGCAGTTTGGCTGAGTCGACAACCCCGGTGCCAAAGGTCTCGACCAGAACGCTGACCGGCTCGGCAACGCCGATCGCATAGGCCAGCTGCACCTCGCAGCGCTTGGCCAAGCCGGCAGCCACGATGTTCTTGGCAATATACCGCGCCATGTAGGCTGCGGACCGGTCCACCTTTGTCGGATCTTTGCCGCTGAAAGCGCCGCCGCCGTGCCGGCCCATGCCGCCGTAGGTGTCGACGATAATCTTCCGCCCTGTCAGGCCTGTGTCGCCCATCGGACCACCGATCACAAAGCGCCCAGTCGGGTTGATGTGGTATTTGGTGTCCGCATCCAGCAGTTTGGAGGGCAGGGTGGCCTGGATCACGTGCTTCAGGATGTCCGCCCGCAGCTCCTCGGTCGATATGGTCTCCGCATGCTGGGTTGAGATCACCACCGCGTCGATCCGGACCGGGTTCATGTCCTTGTCGTATTCCACCGTTACCTGGCTCTTGCCATCAGGCCGCAGGTAGGCGAGAAGACCGCTCTTGCGCACTTGCGTGAGCCTGTAGCTGAGCTTGTGGGCCAGAGAGATGGGAGTCGGCAACAGATCTTCGTTCTCGTTCGACGCGTAGCCGAACATCATGCCCTGATCGCCGGCTCCGCCGGTATCCACGCCCATGGCGATATCGCCCGACTGCTTGTTAATGCTGGAAATGACAGCGCAGGTATTGGAATCGAAGCCGTAAAGGGCGTTGTCGTAACCGATGGAGGCAACCACTCCGCGCACCAGCGACTGGAAGTCGACGTAGGCCTTGGTGGTGATTTCGCCCGCGATGACCACGAGTCCGGTGGCCGTGAGCGTTTCGCAGGCCACGCGACTGAAGGGGTCCTGGGTCAGGCAGGCATCGAGAATTGCATCAGAAATTTGGTCGGCAATTTTATCCGGATGGCCTTCGGTAACAGACTCCGATGTGAACAAAAACCTATCGTGTTGCGGCAAGACACTTCCTCCTATGTTTAAAGGCGCCGGGCAGCATTCACGGCGTCACCTTTTCTGTGAACCTTCTACGACCGTATCAGAGGGAGGATCGGGCGCGCAAAGCCCGAATGTCACCTTTCGCTGCCGAATAGAAGTTACCGGTTACCGGGGTTACCCGTTACGAGAGTGCCGGCTGAAGTCATTGCCGCCGAGATCTTGGCGCCGGGCGCCGGCATATTTAAAGACATTTTCTTGTGAACGTAGCTCCACACAAACCAGCTAAGTCCGGCCACGAGAAGTAGAAGAATGGCAATGCCCGTCCAGCGGAGCCGCAATTCGGGACCGTCTCTCTCCCGCTTCGCTCTTGTCTTGCTGGCATTTTCGGCGAAGCGCATCCAGCCGTTCTCATCGTCGACCCCGGCCGACTGATGCGCCGAAAGGTACCGTCCCACCCACTCGTCCTGGTCCAGGCCAACAACCCGGGCGTACTCCCGCACCATACTCTTGTTAAACACGCCGCCCGGCAGAACATCGAAGTGTTCCTGCTCAAGAGCGACGAGGTGACGGTTGCTGATTTTTGTGACTCTCGTGATCGCGTCCAGGGTTATCCCGCGGAATTCACGCTCCTGCCGCAATGTGTCGCCGAAATTCCCCATATTTCACCGGCTTGCCGCAATACCGATATTTTCCACCTTAAGACCGCTCCGTTTCCAGGTCAAAGCTAATGCGGAGGCTGTTCTTTTTCATCCCCGTTACAGCATCTTTCGAGTTACTGGAAGCGGGCGGAATCAATCTGTAGCCATGATTTTGCTACACTCGCCTCTGTTGGGCGAATAGCATGAATAGGTTAGTCATTGGCAATCTGCTACACCGGCCGCTGCGATCTTCGATCAGCATCCTCGCCGTGGCCATCGAAGTAGCCATGATCCTGTCGATCGTGGGCATCATGGTCGGCCAGGTCGAAGGCAGCCGCCGCAGTACAAGCGGCATTGGCGCGGACTTGATTGTCCGGCCACCGAATGCGACTTTTCTCACTGGCGTAAGCGGAGCACCGATTCCTGCCAAGGTCGCCGAGATTGTCGGCCGCCTCCCGCACGTGGCCGTCGCCTCGCCGGCAATCCAGCAGATTTCCGTAGCATCCGCGGTCGAAACGCTCTGGGGCATCGACTACGCCAGCTTTAATGCCTTGCGCCCTTTCGTTTTCCTGTCGGGCGGTCCGTTCCAGGGCACGTACGACGTTCTGGTCGATGACGTCTTCGCTCGCAGCGGACAGCATTACAAGGTCGGCGACACAATTACGCTGCTCAAGCACGACTTCCGCATTTGCGGCATTGTCGAACACGGCAAAGGGGGGCGGAAGTACTTGCCGATCCGGACCCTGGGCGCCCTGATCGGCGCGGAAAACAATGCTTCGCTGATCTTTGTGAAGAGCGACAATCTCAAGAACGAAGATTTGATCACGCAGGAGATTCACGCCCAAACCGGGATGTCCGAATATCAGGTTCAGACCCTGGCGGAAACGCTCTCGCAGATGACTCCGGACCACCTGCCTGCGTTTAATAATGCTCTGCACGTGGTAATTGGAATCGCAATCATCGTAGGATTCATCGTCATCTTCCAAGCCATGTATACCGCGGTGCTGGAGCGAACCCGCGAGATCGGCATTCTCAAGTCGCTGGGGGCGTCGAGGGTTTACGTGGTGAATCTCGTGCTGCGGGAAACTGCATTTCTAGCGGCTCTCGGCATTGCTCTCGGCATTGGGATCACCTATGCGTTGAAGGCAGTGATGGACCAGCGCTTTCCCACGCTTCTATTCCCGGTGACTCCGCTCTGGATCCTCAACGCTATTCTGATCGCATTTTGCGGGGCGATCGTGGGCGCGGCCTACCCGGCTTTTAAGGCTGCCAGCAAGGATCCGATCGAGGCTCTGGCGTACGAGTAGCACGCGGCCTGGTTTTCGTGGCTAGACTCTAATCGCGGAAAGCTGTTGCACGATCGCCTCGTGTTGGCGTTCGCGGGCGTAATCGGCCGGCGTCTTCCCTTGATGACAGCGGTTTGCCGGATTCGCTCCGGCTTCCAGGAGCATCCTCGTCATTTCCGCCAGCCCGGCAGCCGCCGCCTGATGCAAAGGGGTATATCCGCCCGCCTGCTCCATGTTGACGTCGGCCCCTTGGTCGATCAGGATGCGTGCCGTCTCCACATTCCGGCTCAGGGCGACGCAGGCGTGCAGCGGCTGGTTGTGCAGCGCATTGCGCGAAAAGCGGTGCACATGCGCCCCGTGCGTGAGGAGCAGACTCGTTGCCTCCGCGCCCCCAAAGGCCGCCGCCAGGTGAAGAGCCGACCATCCGTCGGCCGAAGCCTCGTAGACCAGCATAGGCTCTTTCCGCAGCAGCGCTTCGATGCGCGTGCAATCCCCAAGAGCGCAAGCCTCGAAAATGTCCAGACTTGGCAGGCGGGTAAGCAGGAAATCCCGGATCAGCGGCTGCTGCTGATAGATGCTCCACAAAAAAGCAGAGACGCCTTGGGCGTCTCTGCTTATCACAAGCGATGGATCTTCTTCCGCGGCGGCGGCAACTTCCGCAGTTGCCCCATTGCGGATCAGGTTAAAGAAACGCTGGCTCACCGACCCAGAGTAGCATCTGTATCCGCTACGGACGCGGCCAAAACCGAGTTCGTAGCCCCCTTTCCTACCGACCCCGGGCGCGTCAGATTGGAGTAAATGCGGAAGGTCACAACCAGGTCGACCACTACTGGCACCGGCCGGCCATTCAGGGTCGCCGGCGTAAAGTGAGAATGCTTCACCGCATCGACAGCCTTCTCGTCCAACCCGAAGCCGATAGGACGGGCAATCGCCATCTGTCGGGGCATTCCGTTCGCGTCGACCACCGTGCGTACCATCTCCATGCCCGCAATTCCATACTCCTGCGCGTACTCATTCGAGTCGGGATTGATAGCGTTTAGGACCTTGGGCGGCGTCATTCCATCGCTCATCGCCTTGATGCTCGCGTCGCTCGGCATGAACGGGCGTCGTTGGCTCTTGCTGTTGAAATATTCCTGCCAGTAGTCAGGCAAATGGGACATCATGCGCGGATCGATGTCGTCAGCGAAGATGGTGTCCAGCGCCTTATTCATGACCATGGCGCTATGCTCGGGCGAAACCGCGGCCAGGGCCTTATTGGTTTCGTCGGCAGCGGCCGCGCTGACCGGTTTCGCGGCCTCAGGGGCGCCCGTCGTGCTGGCCGTGTTGGTCGCGCCGGCCGGCGTGTCATTTCTGGTTTTCAGCGTCTGCGCCGCCGCCAATTCCTGTGCGCTAGGCGCCTTCTTCTTCTTTTCCTTCTTGACCTTGGGAATGACGATGACTTCCCTCTCGATCGAGATACGGACAGGCTTCTTGGAAATCTTTACTTTGTCAAAAGCCTGCGTCTGATCTTCGTACGGTAGGGCGCCCAAAAAGTGCAATCCATAGCGATCCCCCTCCAATTCCAGCGTGTGCTTGGAAAGCTTCACCTTGCGCACCTCGAAAGCCGAAAGGGTGAAAGATGTCGCTGTGGGAGAGCCGTTCACTTTTCCGCTGGTATCGAATTCCAGGTTGTCGCCCAGGTAGGAGCCGC
Source organism: Acidobacteriaceae bacterium (assembly GCA_049800615.1). Classification (GTDB taxonomy): domain Bacteria; phylum Acidobacteriota; class Terriglobia; order Terriglobales; family Acidobacteriaceae; genus PALSA-350. The sequence goes on from JBARKD010000090.1 coordinate 5,063, forward strand.
GCAGGAAAATCAGCTTTCCAGCGTACTTGGCGCGCAGGGCATCTTCGCTGAGAGGCGCCGTCGATTTAAGAAGAGCTGCATCGCTTACCGGGGACGGGGTCGAAGCTGCCGTTACCCCGGCGCTGGCTGCGGTCGTCTGCTGGGCATTGCACAAGGCAATCGAGGGAGCGCAAAGTAAAGTGGCGCTGATCAGCGTTAAGATCTGTTTTTTCAACGTCATAGTCGTCTGCTCCGTCTGCGCTACTTGGCGTGCGTGTGAACATTGGCCGTGCCGGGCTGCGTGCGTACGGAAATGTGTTTTGGTTGGGAGGCGGCCATAGCGTTCTCGGCCATCAACATGATGACCAGAGCCAACAGCAACCCGACGCGAATCAGCACTGCAACCAGGGATTGTGAGGCACGTTGAGTCATGCGAAACCTCGGCGATCTTTACAAGGCTGAGCGTATGTCGTTTGAAATGAAGTGGAAATGCCTCTTTTGGGCATATACCGTTACCCCCTCGAGGTTGACTGCCTTGCCCGATTGCGTTACTCTGGATTTCTTGCGCAGCGCCGCGTCCGGCCCTCTGTAGTCTCAGTTTGTGAATGAAGTCCGGGTATCCGGTTCACGGAAACCGATCTCAGGACTGAGCGTGCCCAGGTAGCCTGCCAGGAAAGCGAACCAGAAGAAGCGCTTCAACTCAATTCTTCGCCACTCAAGCGATTTCGAACCTTTCGTTTGCGGGAGGGCACTCTGGCCGCGGGGTTTTGCGGTGTGCATTGCCGTGAAAAAGGTTCCCTGGGAGAACTGGTCACGATGTCTACGTATTTTCCGAGCTCGCACGATATCACCCGCAAATGGCTTGTGATCGATGCCAGCGGCAAGACGCTCGGGCGCCTGGCAACCGAAGCAGCCAGCACGCTAAGCGGCAAGAAAAACCCCAAGTACACCCCCTTCATCGACGTTGGCGACCATGTCATCGTGGTCAATGCTGAGAAGGTGGTGCTGACCGGCCTCAAGAGCCAGAGCAAAGTCTATCGGCGCTACACCGGCTTCCCGGGGGGCTTGCGCGAAGAATCCTTTGTCCGCCTTATGGCGCGTCGTCCGGAGAAGATTGTCGAGGACGCGATCAAGGGTATGCTGCCCAAGACCAAGATGGGCCGCCAGATGGCAACCAAGCTGAAGGTCTACCGCGGCGATAAACACCCTCACCAGGCGCAGCAGCCCGAAGTGATGGAGCTGGCTACCCGTTAAGGGGCCAATCAAAGAGACAGGATGGTCATGGCAGATTTGGTTCAGTACTACGGAACAGGGCGGCGCAAATCGAGTGTGGCGCGGGTATTTCTACGGCCCGGAAGCGGCAACTTCGTCGTCAACGAGAAACCCTTCGACACTTACTTCGTAACTCATCAACAGCGGGTTTCTGCACGGCGTCCCCTGGTGTTAACCGAGGTTACAGCCAATTTCGATGTCCTGGCCACCGTCAAGGGCGGCGGAGTCAGCGCCCAGGCGGATGCAGTCAAGATGGGCATTGCCCGTGCTCTGCTGGGGTTCAATCTCGAGCTGCGCAAAACCCTCAAGTCCGACGGTCTCCTGTCGCGCGATGCCCGCATCAAGGAACGCAAGAAGTATGGACAGAAGGGCGCTCGTAAGCGGTTCCAGTTTAGTAAGCGGTAGTCGTTCGGTTCTAAGTAGTTAAATCTTCCCCGCCCAGGCGGGTGAGGGAATCAATTCCGGCTCAGCCGGAATGCAGCTCACAAGGAGGTAGTTTGGCCACCATCACGATGAAGGAATTGCTCGAAGCGGGTGTTCACTTCGGGCATCAGACCAAGCGTTGGAATCCGCGCATGAAGGAATACATCTTCGGTGAGCGCAACGGGATTTACATCATTGACCTGCAAAAAACCTTGAAGATGTTCAAGGAAGCCAGCAAGTTCGTGACGGATCTGACCGGGCAAGGCAAGGTCATTCTCTTCGTTGGCACCAAGCGCCAGGCGCAGGACGCAATCGCCGAAGAGGCCAATCGCTGTGGCATGTTCTACATCAACCAGCGCTGGCTGGGTGGCCTGCTGACCAACTGGATCACGGTGCAAAAATCCGTCAAGCGGTTGCAGGAGCTTGACGAGATGGCGACCGACGGCCGTTATGATCTGCTGACCAAAAAAGAAGTGATCCGGCTCGAACGCGAACGCAAGCACCTCCAGGCAAACCTGGCTGGAATCAAAAATATGCGGCGCTTGCCCGATGCCCTTTTCGTAGTTGATTCGAACAACGAGGCGATTGCGGTGAAAGAAGCCCGCAAGCTGGGTATCCCGGTGGTCGCTGTGGTGGACACAAATTGTGATCCCACCGTTGTCGATTATGTGATCCCGGGCAATGACGATGCGCTGCGCGCCATTCGTCTCTTCACTTCCAAGATTTCCGACTCTGTTGTAGAGGGCGTGCAAATGGCCGGCGACAAGCGTGCCGCCGATGCCGGGGTCTCCTCCGACGAACAGCTCGAAGCACCTTCGGTGGAAGTTGCCGGTTTGGAATCCGGCGCTGACGAGCCATCCGGCGATGCCGAGATGGTTGATCTGGATGCCGTCCTTGGTGGAGGCATCCGTAAGGCTCCCGGGGCAATCGGCGCCATTGACGAGCCGGAAGTTGCTGAGCGCACGCTCTAATCAGGGCCGTTAACAGGCCAGCAAAGGAATTGCCAGAGATGTCAAGTGTGACTGAAAATATTTCTGCCGCCCAGGTGAAGGAGCTTCGCGAGAAGACCGGCGCGCCCATGATGGACTGCCGCAACGCGCTGCAGGAAGCCAAAGGCGATCTGGAGCAGGCGGTTGTGGTTCTGCGCAAGAAGGGAATGGCCTCGGCGGCCAAGAAGGCTTCGCGCAGCACTTCCGAGGGTGCGGTGGGCACCTATATACATGCCGGGGGCAAGATCGGCGTGTTGATCGAGATCAACTGCGAGAGCGACTTTGTCGCCCGGACGGAGGATTTTCAGGAGTTGCTCAAAGACATCTCCATGCATATTGCGGCCACCGATCCGCGCTACATTCGCCGCGAGGACGTCACCAGCGAAGATCTGGAGCGTGAGAAGGATATCTATCGCGCTCAGGCTGCTGCCACTGGCAAACCGCCAAAGGTGATCGAGCAGATTGTGGAAGGTAAGATGGGCAAGTTCTACGAGGAAGTCTGCTTGCTCGAGCAGCCTTTCATCAAGGATCAGTCCTTTGCTATCAAAGACTTGATTGCCCAGAAGATCGGCAAATTGGGCGAGAATCTCAGCGTGCGCCGGTTCGCCCGGTTCAAGGTTGGCGATGCCAACTGGACGGTAGCTCAAATTAAGTCCAGCTCAGCCGAATAACAGCGCATCCGTGAAAATAGCAAAAGGGCCGGGGCTTCAGCCCCGCCGTCAACCGCGCACTAAGTCCCGAAGGGACGGCTGAAAATAGCCCAGGATGAAATCCTGGGACAGGTTATGAAAAACGAGTCAGTCCCGCAGGGA
>JBARKD010000091.1:0-4207 GCA_049800615.1 Acidobacteriaceae bacterium
GAAGTGTTGAGGTTCGACTAAGTAGTTATGGTTTTTATTATCGATCAGCCAGAAGCGGGTGGCCTGGGCTGACTGGGTTCAGCAAGGGCCACAAGCGCTTTACCCGGGTTGTCGACCGCACCGGCGGCTCGGATGCGATCCGCCAGCGAACTAAGGGTTTTGGCGGCCTTCGCAGGCTTGAGTTCGGCGACTAAACGCCACACAGTTTTCACAATCTCAGGCAGCTTCCGTGGCCCAAACAAAAGCAGTACCAGGAATGCAAGGAAGATCACGTCTCCGGCAGAGCCCGAATCCATAAATTACGCCAACGTAGAACGGCGAGAACGCCGACCCGGAGTGCTCAGGCCTTTGGTCTTATAGCGCGGAATTGTGGGTATGTCTCCTACCAAAGCTCGCGCGTGGGCAATAGCGGAATCGCCATTGAGTGTGCGAGGGCCCTGAGCGGACCGGCCCTGCGTAAAGGGCTCCACCTGGCGCTCCAGCTTCCCGCTTGCGCACTCCGGACATGTGGGCCTTTGCCGGTGCAGGACAATACGCTCAAAACGGTGATGGCACTTCTTGCATACATATTCAAAAATCGGCATGGGTCATTTCACCTGGATGAAATCGCGACGGTGGCAGATTGATCGCCTGCCAAGGCTGTGTGGAACACATTGTCGTTGAGGTGCAGAGGGTTGTTGAGTTGCCGTAGCGTCTTAAAGAGGTAATAGGGAGTCTGAGTCAAATTGTGCTTGGTCATGATCGGGTCACTCATGAGCCATGTCAATTTCTGCAGCTTGATGGTCTCAGTGCAGGGTGTTCCTCCTCTCCAAGTGAGCACTCCGGTTTCATTGAGGCTGCTCACAAGCTGGTTGAGATAGACGGCGTTGTTGAGATAAGGAGAGACGCTATACAGCAGGGTGTCTTCGTCTGCCCGTCGCTCCCAAGTTTTCAGGACTTCCAAGGCCCGGTTATAAGGCCCTGCGGTCACTTCCAGGCGCAGCATAGCTCCAGAGTCGCCAAAAGGTTCATGATCAAATTGTGCGCGAATCTCCTCCGGGATGACTCCAATGACTGCATGGCGTTCCAACGGGTTCACCACAGGGTATGCACCAAAAGCATCCTTCTGGGTATGGACGCCATCGGTTTTAATGAGCATAGCAAAGCCAGCCGCGCCAAAGCCCGGGTCACCTTTGCCAGCGGCCAGGACCACAAAATAGCGCTGTGAATCTACTCTGGTCCATCGGGTGAGCGCAGCGCCAGCGCCCGCAGCGGGGACCGTGACAAAGAGTCCATTATCGAACGTCTTGATCTGCAACGTGGCACTCGCATTTTTGTCAATGGGGGTAATGGTAAGGGCTTTCGGCGCCTTCGGATCGTCCAGCTTGTATGTGGATTTTCCCGTCGCCTGCCACTCTGAGCCTTTGTCCGAACTGTTTCGAAAAAGCTCAGTCATAACCCCGTTAGATCCGAAGCGCGTCCGCTTTGGGTTCATCTGTCCATCTGTGAACGACTGCCAGGTACCGCCGATGTCGAAAGTGCAGCCCGTCTGCTGTTCTTGTCCGGCGAGAGCAGCTGGGAATAAACTCAAAGATACAAGGACCAGAAAAAATAAGAAGGCAAGCCGCTTCATGGGAGACTCCTTGGAACCCGACAGGATCGTTTAAACCGTAAGATCGACAAGAACAAGAAAATGACTGAGGACAAGGGACACCTAACTGGCGACTCTTGTCCTCAGCGCATGGGGCTGAGTGCCTCTTATCGGCGACCACTGATCCTCAGCCTGATGTCCGAGGTGGAAGCCAACTTCCGGCTCGGTTCCCACCTCCAAACGTACAATCCGATTGCTGCTCGCCTTACCAAAGCATGGCAGAATCGTTCTGGCGTAACCCAAACCCAACCTTCTGCTACGACCGTGCAGCGAACAGGGTCTGGAGCTTCTTCATCCCGTCCGGGTTTTCGCGTTTTGCCATGACTTCCGGCCAGCCGCGCGCGCGTTTGAACTCGGCCCACTTCGGCGCGGTGATTGCGCTTTCCCTGTCGATCCGCGCTTGCAGCTCGTCGTTCTCGCGCACCCTCACGGCAAACGGTTTGGTTGGCTCAACCCAGGAAACGGCCTCTCTGATCAGTCGCGGCGGGTCAGGCAAGACCCAGGAGGTCCATCGGCTGTTGTTGTCGTTGATAATGCGCAGCATCGAGGCATGGATGTCGACCGAGAAATCCAGCAGAGGATCATCCAGGCGGAAAAGCTTGAAGCGAATGCTGGTGAGGTCGTACTCGCTGCCCGTCAGGAAGAGCCAGCCGGGCTTGGCGCCATTGCCTTTCGCATATGCCGCCAGCTTGGCTGGAGTATCTTCGTCTGGCTTCAAGGTGAAGGAATACATGAACATGTCGCGGCCCAGATGGTCCCCGAGCAGGTCCTGTAGCTTGCTCAGACACGCGATCGACCTTGGGCAATACTTGTCACAACTTGCATACATAAAGTTGATGATCGAGATTTTGCCTTTGATCAGGTCGTCGTAGAACCGCACCGTTTTGCCTTCATGCGTGCGGAATACGCCGTTGCTGTAGTAGTTCGGCCCTAGAGAAGCTGCTGGCCGCGACTTATCTGCTACGTGGCAGGAAAGAAAGTCTCGTCGGTTCATGCTCTAACTCCTTTCTTGGAGCCCTTCAAGCCGGGGCGATTAAGCTTACTGGTCCCAGGGGGATTGAGATTGAAAGTGGGCGCCAGCGCGGTTAAAGCCGGGGTTATGTTCGGTTGTGCCCCGGAGTTGACTTGGCCGTTGCCCGTGTTGGGCGTCCCATCCGAGTAGACTGGAGACGTTACCGTAGAGCTCGGACCGGTGGTGACATCCCAGCGCACCAGCATCAGGCCATCTTCGTGTCCCAGGTTGTGGCAGTGGATCATGTATTTGCCAAAAAAGTCGCGGAACTGCAAGAAGATGAGCACCTCATCGTTGGGCAAGATCGGATAGACGTCCCGTCGGCCCTGTTCCAGCGGTGGAACCCCTTGACTGTTAATGGTAATAACGCCGGTCGTGGGGTTAACCGTAATGTTCCTGCGATCCAGGACACGTCCCTCTTCCAAGTGGATGTGGACAGGATGCGTCCAACCTGTTCCCGGGAAGCGGTTCCGGATAAGCCAGGTTTCCGACGTGCCCTGTTGTACCGATGCATCGGCACGGTTCGGGTCAAAGGTCAGCCCGTTGACGTTGAATACCTTTCCGGTCGGGTTTACAGGATCGCCTTCCGCGCCGACAACATCGTCGTTGAAATTCCAGATCCTGGTTGCGAACAAGTTGGCAAGAGGTTTGGTGATGTTCGGCAATGTGGTCAGTACGGCCGGCACCTGGCTCTGATCGGGCGACGGCGGCGGTCCGGTGATGTTAAACGCCATAACAACGTTACCAATGTTGATGCCGGGCGCGGGCTCAGGCTCGGGGGCATTGCCCACAAACTGGGCCGCGACGTTCGTCAGGTACCAACTCGTGCCGGGCGTGGCATTGGTGAAGTCAATGATCACGTCATACCGCTGCGAGACATAGACCGTCAGGCCTTGCAGGCTTGGAACGGACGAGGTTGATATCACCTCGACCGGCGAGGGCAGTAGATTGCCGTCTGTGGTCACGACCGTCATCGGTACGGGGTTGCCATTGTTGTCAGACAAATTGAATGTCCAGATGCGTGCCGGACCGCTGTTGAGGAAGCGGAAGCGATACTTGCGCGTTTGCACGTTGAAGTACGGCTGGATGGCGCCATTAACACAGAACTTGTCAGTGCCGCCGGGAACCGCGTCGGGCGCCGTGGCGAACATCTCGCCGTTTGCGCAGAACAACTTGTCGGTGAAGTTCAGCGGGATGTCATATACGCCATAGGGTCCAGGAAGCCGCAGGGCTTGTGGACCCTGGCCAGGAAACTCGAAGCCGGTATCAATGTCGTCATACATAAGATACATACCATTGATGCCGCGATAGTTGTTAGTGGCCGTGAAGCTGTGCCGGTGGTCGTGATACCAGTAAGTATGCTGCGCTTCGAGCTGATCGCCGATTGGCGGAAACTCATTGAAGCCAGCATAGACGTTGGGGTAGTGGTGGTCTTTGAACAGGCCCGGAGCCCAATAGTCGCCCGCAAAACCGTCGCTCTCCGAGGCGGTATGTCCATTGTGCAGGTGGGTGGTGTGGTTGTTGTCTCCAAATCCAATATTGTTCACGGGCAAATTATTATGGAA
>JBARKD010000092.1:0-7368 GCA_049800615.1 Acidobacteriaceae bacterium
GCTGCGGAAAAACGCGCCGAAGCAACGAGCGAGGCGCTAGATAATGTATCCCTGCCTAGACAAGTGGCTACGCCTGGTAGGCTTGTCGAGCACCTGCGTTGTTTTTCCGCAGCCTGTTTAGCCCCTGAGGGAATGCCGTCTGGCCAACCCTCAACTTTCAGGCAGCAGAATGACATATGTTATTTCCGACGCACTACACGAGCAAGGAAAAGGCCGGCTCGGCGCCGGCCGTCAATTCCTCACCTCTCTAGATTCGGGAGGTTAACCTTGCCATGAATAAGATGCGGGAAGAGTCCGCCGGTTGCTGCGATTCTCCTTGGCCGGGCGGCAAGCGGAGGAAATCGCGAAAACCCGCGCCTCCTACCCGCTACCAAATAGATGCCGATTGAACCGTGATGGTCGTCTTCTCGTTCGGAATGAAGCGTGGAAACTACGATTGAAAGTGCTGCTGGATCGACAAATCCGGCCACTGCCCTCGCACTCTCCAGGCCGTTCGCCGGAGCGGGGGTCAGCCTTCCTTCTTGCGTGGGAATCAAAGGCAACCGCATTTTTTGAAGATTCACCTAAACGGACCTCGTCCAAACACTGCCCGGCATTTGCAAGGCTCCCTCCATGTTCTATAGTCGAGGGTGGATTCCCTCCAATTGCAGCCCAGTCGAATGCGTTTCCTTGCGCTTGTTGTCGCCGCACTCCTGATCCCGCTCTCGGCCGGCCACGCCGACGTTCCAGCTCCGCAAAAAGTAGAGGCGGCAAAGGCCAACAACCTCGGCACGGCCCTGATGAACCAGCAGCTGCTGGAAAAGGCGGCAGCCAAATTCGCGGACGCCTATCGCCTCGACCCCGGCCTCGTCCAGGCCGAAGTTAATCGAGGGATCGCGCTGGTGTATCTGCAGAAAATGCCGGAGGCGCAAGAAGCGCTGGAAAAGGCCGCGGCGCAGAATCCCAAGGATCCCCATGTCTGGTACGCGCTCGGCATTTTGAACCGGATTGAAGCGCAATATCCGCAGGCGCTGGAAAGCTTTCAGAAGGCGGCCGCCCTCGACCCGGACGATGCCGACACGCACTACTTCCTGGGTTCGGTTCTGCTGGAATTGCACCAGCCGGACCAGGCTCTCAGCGAATTTCAAACGACATTACGGCTGGTTCCCACACATGCGTCCGGGCAGTTTGGTTTAGCCAAGGTTCTGCAGCGCCTCGGCCGGCGGGATGAGGCGGCCGTGGCTTTCCGCCGTTTCGAGACGCTGAATCAGGAGAAGATTGGCTCTCCGCTGGCGCATACCTACGGCGACGAAGGCCGGTATGCGCGGGTGCAGGATGCGCTGAACCTGAACTCGCAGGTGGGGCCGATGATTCCGGTCACTTTTACTGCGCAGCCACTGGATCACCTTGGAGGCGCAGCCGCCAAACCAGGGGATCGGCCACGCGGGGGCGCCTGCCTGATCTCCACAGCGGAGGAGGCTCCGTTACTGCTGGTGATGGCATCGGGCCAGGAGGCTATTCACGCTTACGCCAAGGCCGGCGGCAGCTTTTCGCCGGTTCCCGCCGCGCAAACCGGCCTTTCCGCCAGCGGAACGGCGATGGCCTGCACCGTCGGCGATTTCGACGGCGATGGGCTTGCCGATGTCGCCGTCGCGATGAGCGATCGCGTGCTGCTGTTCAAGAACCATGGTGGTGGCAAATTCACCGACGTTACGGCAGCGGTCGGACTGCAACCGGCCAACCAGCCCGCGGGCATCACGTTCGTCGATTACGACCACGATGGGGACCTGGACCTCTTCGTCACAGGCCGGCCCTCCCCGGGGGGAACCAAGCCCAATGTCCTGTGGCGCAACAACGGTAACGGCACTTTTACCAACTGGACGGAGCAGACCGGGCTTGGTGGCGAAGGCACAACCGTGGCCGCAACCCTTTCCGACCTCAACAACGATCGCGCAGTCGATCTGCTGGTGACGGGTTCGGGGGCGGCGCCGACGTTTTTTGCCAATCCTCGCGAGGGAGCATTCAAAGCTTCTCCCCTTTTTACCGATAGCAGCCTGTCGCCAAGTACCGGGGTAGTGGTGCTGGACTTCAACAAGGACGGCTGGATGGATGTGGCCCTCACCCATGCCGGCAGTCCGGGCGTTTCGCTTTGGCGCAACGTAGAGGGCAAGCGGTTCGAACGAGTCTCTCTGCCGCTCGAAAAAGCGACTGCCGGATGGGGGCTGACCGCAATCGACCTGGACAACGATGGCTGGGTCGACCTGGTAGCAGCCGTGCAAACGCCGCAAGGACCGCAGTTGCGCGCGCTACGCAATAGAGGTCCTGCCGGGTTTGAGGATGTGACTACACGGGTCAAGCTCGATCAGCTAAAGCTGACAGCACCCCGGGCTCTGATGGCCGCGGACGTGGACGGCGATGGCGCAGCGGATCTGATCGTGACCGAGTTGGATGGCAATCCTTTGCTGCTGCACAACGAGGGCGGCAACCGCAACCATTCTCTGCGGATCGCGATGAAGGGAGTGGCTGACAACAAGTCGGCCATCGGCTCCAAAGTGGAAGTCTTTGCCGACGGCGTCTGGCAAAAGTTCGAGATCACCGGTGCTTCAGGATATCTGAGCCAGGGAGGACAGCAGCTGCTAGCCGGGTTGGGCAGCGCGGAGCACGCCGACCTGGTGCGGATCCTGTGGCCTACCGGGGTCCCTCAGGATGAAACAGAAGTCGCTACGAATTCGCTTAACATCACGGAGCTGGACCGCCGGGGCAGCTCATGTCCCACGCTCTTCGCCTGGAATGGGCACAAGTATGAATTCATTTCCGACGTAATCGGCGCCGCCGTTATCGGCCACTGGGTTTCTCCCACGGCGAGTAACAAAAACGACCCGGATGAATGGATCAAAGTGGAGGAATCGCAGCTGCAGCCGCGCAATGGATTAATGAGCCTGCGGTTTGGGGAGCCGATGGAAGAGGTTAATTTCATCGACCAGGTGCGCCTCGTCGCCATCGACCACCCCACCGGGACAGAGGTTTACCCTGACGAGCGCTTCATGAATGAACCGCCATTTGCTTCGGGCAGGCCCGTGATCAGCACGGCAGCGCATCCCGTGGCGGGAGCGTGGGACGATCGCGGCCGCGACGTGACCGAAGTGCTGCGCGCGCGGGATCACCAATACGTGCGCGACTTTACCAATCTGACGTATGCCGGATTCGCTAACCAACACACCCTGACTCTCGACCTGGGTGAGTGGTCGCCGGCCAATCCCCTGTGGTTGCTGCTGCACGGGTTCATCGAATACTTTTCCGCCAGCTCCATGTATTCCGCATGGCAGGCAGGGCTCTCCCCAATGTCACCCTACGTGGAGGCGCAAATGCCGGACGGAAGCTGGAAGCGGGTGATCGACGAGATGGGATTCCCCGCGGGACTGCCACGCACGATTGTGGTCGATCTCACCGGCAAGCTGCCGCCCGGAACACGGAAGATTCGATTTACGACGAATCTGCAGATCTACTGGGACCAGGCCCTGGTGGACAACGGGCCGGCCGCGACCCGGCAAATTCGCACGAACGAACTTCCCTTGGCCTCGGCGCAACTGGCTTTCCGCGGCTACCCTGAACAGATCGACGGCAAGACGCCGGGCGATCTGACCTATAACTATCAACACATCAGCCAGACGGGGCCGTTTATCCGCTCGCGTGGCAGCTATACGCGCTATGGAGACGTCACACCGCTGCTTAAATCGGTGGACGACACCTTTGCCATCTTCGGCAGTGGCGAAGATATCGATCTGGAATTCAGCAACACTTCCCTTCCTCCACTAGCACCGGGTTGGAAGCGCGACTACTTCTTCTACGCCAACGGATTTGTGAAGGATATGGATTTTTACGAGGCGCGTCCCTTTACGGTTGCCGAGATGCCGTTTCACAACATGAGCACGTATCCCTATCCGGCGCGAGAGCACTATCCGGAAGATGAACGGCGAATGCAGTACGAGTTGGAATGGAATGACCGGTTCGACTCCGGCCGCGGCGCGCAGTACTTCGGATTCCACTACGTAGACAAAAACCCGCAATGACGGGCCTGACCGTTTTACCCGCCGGCGACCTTTTGTCGATGCTGCGGCGGCGACAGATTTCTCCGTTCGAGCTGGCCGGCGAATACATCGAGCAAATTGAGCGATTGAATCCCCAGCTGCGGGCGCTGGTAGATTTCGATGCGGATCGGGTACGCGCGCAGGCGCGCGCTCTCGAGGCCTCACAGGACCCACGCGGCCCTCTCTACGGGCTGCCGGTGACCATCAAATCGTCCATTGCGACGGCAGGCCACCGGTGTGAAATCGGCAGCCTGCTGCACCGGGGGAATATTCCGCATGAAAATGCAACCGTGGTGGATCGCCTTAAACAGGCCGGCGCGATCGTCCTGGGGACGACCAACTGCCCCGAGTTCCTGATGGCGTACGAGACCGATAATCGGCTCTACGGGCGCACTTCCAATCCGTGGGACCTGGAGCGAAGCGCGGGAGGCTCGAGCGGGGGCGAGTCGGCGGCGATTGCCGCGGGACTCTCCGCAGCGGGGTTGGGCAGCGACAGCGGCGGTTCGGTGCGGGAGCCGGCACATTTCACCGGCATTTGCGCGCTCAAGCCGACACCTGGCCGCATTCCCGGACGGGGCCATCTGCCTGCCTGCGACGGCCCGTTTGCCAACCTCGGCGCAATCGGGCCCATGGCGCGTACCGTTCGTGATCTCACGCTGATGTTCCTGACGCTTTCCGGGCAGGATGTCCTGGACCCGGTGAGTCCTCCGGTTCCAATCAGAAATGAGTCGCTCGAAGATTTGCAGGGAGTGAGTATTGGCTTCTTTGAAGCGGATGGCCCGGTGACCGCGGAGACCCGGCAGGCGGTGCGGGATGCGGCGCGCTCCCTCGAAGAGCAAGGCTTCAGCGTGCGCCCTTTTCGGCCCACGGCTCTCGAAGAGGCGCGGGAACTGTGGTGGAAGTTTTTTGTCCGCGGGGGAGCCATGCTGCTGGATCCGCTGGTGCAAGGACGCCATGCGGAGCTGAGCCTCACGTTTCTCGATTTTCTCTCAATCGCACATAGGGAACCGCCGATGTCTTCGCAGGAGTTGCTTTCCGCATGGATGGATACGGATCATGTGCGGCGAAAGTTACTGGCGGAGATGGAGAGCTTTCCCATCCTGCTTTGCCCGGTGTGCGCGATCCCTGCCTTCCGTCATGGAGAGCGATCCTGGGAAGTGGAGGGGCAGCGCGTCGAATATCTCGATGCCATGAAATACACCCAGTGGTTCAACCTGCTGGGTGCGCCGGCCGCCGTTGTGCCGGTCGGCCGCTCGCCCGAAGGTCTGCCGATCGGGGTACAGATCGTGGGACGCCCCTTTGAAGATGAGCGCGTTTTGGGAGTGGCTGCCGCGGTGGAAACCGGTTTTGGGTATAAGCCACCACCGTTGATCCTTTAATCTTCTGCCGCCGCGGCCCGCCCTCGAGCTAGAGCAGTTTTGCAATTGGTGTAGACCGAAGCGACAGGCCTCTACGTGGTTTTCTCCCAAGGAAAACCACACCTCGCGATCTTTTTTAGTTCACAGTAATTGCGAAACTGCTCTAAAAGTTCAACCGCAAGGCCAGCTGAATAACTCGGGGAAGATTGAGCTGAGAACTGATAAGCCCCATGGATGAATTGGATTTGTCTGCCGGGTTGTTGCAGCAGAGAGTGCTGGGCTGTCCAAGTTGAACGCGGTTGAACATGTTGAATGCCTCAGCACGGAATTGCAGAGTGACCTGCTCAGTAATTGCGGTGGTTTTGAAAAGCGAGGCGTCCCAGTTGGCGATTCCCTGGGTGCGCAAGGACGAATCCGTGCGCGGCTCATCTCCGAAACCATAATTGGAAGGGGCCGTGAAGCAGCTGGTGTTGAACCATGCCGCCTGCCGGGCAAACGCATTGCCGGGCTGCTTTTTGCTGCATCCAGCAACGACGTTCGGCCGTGGTTGCCCGGCTCCGAATTGCTGACTTAGGAAGGTGGGCTGAGCGGTGAAGATCAGCGGAAAGCCAAGCGCGTAGGTGGTGATTCCGTCCACGCCCCACCCGCCCAGCACCTTGTCAACGATGCCGGTTTGATCACCCAGAAAACGCTTGCCCTTACCGATCGGTAGGTCATAGACGTAGGCGCCAACGAAACGGTGAGGGACGTTGTAGCTGAGAGGGCCGTATTCGGCCTGGAGATTGTTGTAATCCTGAACCTCGCCCGGTTGAACCGCTTCCTGAAAACCTGTTTGCGTATCAGCGGTTCCCATGTTCTTGGCCCAGGTATACGTACCCAGGACCATGCCGCCCGCGGCGAAGCGCTTTTCAATCTTGGTCTGCAGCGCGTTGTAGTTGGAGCCGGCCGCGGTGTTGGCAGCGTTCCATAAGTTGTAGTACTGGGGATAGGGCCGCAAGAGCTGACCTGCGGGAATGGTTGGACCGGACAGATTGCCGGTCGTGATTTTTCCATAAAAAGGATTGGGGACAGTGGCCAGCAGAGCGCTTCCCATCGAATTATATTGGTCGGGCAACTGGTCTATGCTTTGTCCGTCGTCATTGAGGCCCGCCGGGAGCTGCTGATGCACGCCCCGGCTACCCACGTATGCGACATCGATCAGGGTCTGATGTCCGAGGTCCTTTTCAAGATCAAGGTTCCACTGTTCTACATAGGTCGCGGGCTCCTTCGGGACGTTGGTCACGACAGGCTGGCCGTTAATGGCGTCGAGATAGTTACTGCTTCTTCCCAACGGCTGCAAAATCCCGGTTGGAAATGGATTACTGAAGGAACTGAGAGGGACTGTCGTGGGATTAATCTGCGTAAACGCCAGGTTGACGGCGGACTGGTAAGGCTGGGCGTCTTGCTGCAGATTTGCGGTCGGAGCATAGAGCAGGGAGAAACCGCTGCGGACGATAAAGCTCTCGGTGACGCGGTAGGCGAGTCCTATGCGAGGCGAAAACAGATCATAGTGAGGCAGCAGGTTAGTGCGGTGCGGATAGGCGGGCGTGTTCACCAAATCCACGTTGCCGGTCAATGAAAGTCCGGTGGCGGCGGCTAAGACGTTGGGCTGACCGGCGAGAAATACTGCCTGGCGATCGTGCCGCTCCGTCCAATAGCCAGGGTACTCCCAACGAAGCCCGTAATTTAACACCAGCTTGCTGGTAGCCTGAAAACTATCGCCAATATAGGCGCCACCATAATAAGTGACCGAGGCGGGAATGACGGCCATTTCGTTCACCGTGGTGGCGGGAAGCCCGAGGAGAAAGGAAGCCCAGGAGTTGCCGGTGAATGAGGTGTTGAAGCTGAAGGCTTCGACTTGCGTGGAATTGGTCTGTCCGTAGTTGTTCGGCGCCCTTCGGAAC
>JBARKD010000093.1:0-13303 GCA_049800615.1 Acidobacteriaceae bacterium
TCAATGACCCGAAGTATTTCGTCGAAATTTCGGCCGGTGCTCATCGGATAGCTGAGCTGGAGCTTGATTTTCTTATCTGGGCCTACTACGAACACGGTCCGTACGGTTGCATTGTCGGCGGCTGTCCGTCCGTCGGAAGTGTTGCCGCTCTCAGCTGGAAGCATTCCGTACAACTTGGCAACCTTGAGCTGTGGGTCGCCGATCATGGGGTAGTTCACTTTGTGGCCTTGAGTTTCCTCGATATCCGCGGCCCACTTGCCATGGCTGCTCACGGGGTCAACACTCAGGCCGATAATCTTGGTGTTCCGCTTGGCGAATTCGGGCTGCAGACCCGCCATATAGCCAAGTTCAGTGGTGCATACCGGGGTGAAGTCCTTGGGATGGGAAAACAGAACCGCCCAACCATCGCCGACCCACTCGTGAAAATGAATCGTGCCCTGCGTGGTTTCTGCCGTGAAATCTGGAGCAGTGTCATTAATGCGCGGGATTCTAGTTACAGTTTCGGTCGCCGTCTCGGTGCTCATATTTATCTCCTTTGTGAATGCAATTCGTGGTTTCTGAAAAGTGTCATCCACTTGCGCTTCTTAAGCCCGGGTGAATGTTGCATGAAAACAAAAAACCCACCTGATTCACGATGGGTGGGTTTGAAGAACTTTATATTGCTATCTTCCCTACCCACACCGCGGCGCAGACATGCAACAACAGCATGCAACGCCGGTATGGAAGGGGCAAAACATGTAGCTAGAATAAGAGCCCGCTCTCGCTCTGTCAACCATAGAGGGGGCGCCCCGCAGCTGTTTCCGAGACTTTTTGCATCGCACAAGAAAGTGCCGGCATCTGTCCTCTTTGCAGTTCTTTGCAGCGCTTTTGTAGTCAAAGTCCAGCTACGGGACGAGATCTATGAGCCAACCATCAAGGCGTTTGCCAATGACACAGTGGGACGTTTTTTCATCGAATCCTCTGGAAGGGAATTCGTTAGCCGTATTCCTTGATGGGCGGGGATTGACGGACTCCGAGATGCAGGCGATCGCCAAAGAGATGAATCTGTCGGAAACTACATTCATCTTGCCTCGCGATGCCGTCACGGAAAAGCAAAAAGGCATCAGGGTCCGCATCTTTACTGTACAGGAAGAACTGCCCTTTGCCGGCCATCCCACGCTGGGCACAGCGTTTGCATTGCGCGGGCAGAGCGGTGCAAAACAAGTCGTGCTTGAGCTGAATGTCGGCAAAGTCCCGGTGGGTTTCGAGGACAGTGCTGGGCAGCCAGCCTTCGGCGAGATGACGCAGGTCGATCCCGTCTTTGGAATGACGCATGAACGGCAAGCGGTTGCGCGAGCGACCGGATTGCGCGCCCAAGATTTCGATGATGCTCTGCCCATTCAAACAGTCTCTACTGGCCTTCCATACACTGTAACGCCACTGAAATCGCTGGCTGTAATGCAGAATTTGCAGATTGATCTGAACCGCGCTGCCGAATATCTCGCGAAGACAGAAGGAAAGTTTTTTTATTTCATCACACGGGAGACCATCGATCGGGAGGCCCACTTACACGCTCGCATGCTGTTCTACAACGGTGAAGATCCGGCGACGGGCTCCGCCGCGGGTTGCACGGCGGCCTGGATGGTAGCGCATGGCGTGGCGGAACCTGATAAGCGTGTGCTCATCGAACAGGGTATCGAGATGAAACGGCCGAGCCGGATTTTTGTGAGCGCGTCCTTCAGCGGCGACCCCACCGATAACCGGGTAGTTAACGTACGCGTCGGCGGCAACTCGGTTGAAATCATGCGTGGTGAAGTTTTCCTATGAGTCGGCTTCGCGCCGCCTACGCAAAATCACGTCTTGGGGCCAATCAAAAAATGTCAATAGCCAAACATTGCCATTTGCTTCGACGCTACTTTACAGGTTCCCGGCTTACCGATAGCATCCAACTCGCTCATCAATTCTTCACGAACAGAGAAAACTCCGCAGTCTTCCGGTCGCAGGCACGGGAGGAACGGATACGGACGGTGATGAAACCCAAGCGCACAATTCTTTGTGTTGACGACAACGAACAGTCTCTTTCCTACCGCAAAATTATGCTGGAGACGCGCGGCTACCGCGTGGCCAGCTACTCCCGGGGCGAAGACGCCCTTGAACGCTTCAAGCAGGGGGGCATCGATCTGGTTGTGACCGACATGGCGATGCCGGGACTCGATGGTCCGCAGTTGATCGCCTCCATCAAGAATCTGTCGCCGCACATTCCAGCGATTCTTATTTCGAGCAAGGCTCGCGTGTACGAGCATGAATCGCAGGCCGACGTGTTTCTCGCCAGGGGAATGTACGCTCCTGCGGATCTGCTCGAACGAATCCGGCTGCTTCTCGTGCGCAAGCGCGGTCCCAAGCGCATGCAGGATCGGCCTGCACAATTCTCGCAACGCACGGGCGCGGCCTGAAGGCGTTGAATCGTAAGACCGCATTTTCGCCACGGAGTCATCGACAGACAGAGACTTCTTAAACCGGGATTCGCTCTTCCTAACACCGCCTCGCATTCTTCGCACCTTCCGGACGCACACGGGTTCATTGCCGTCCCATCGTGTAAGATCGAAGCTGGCATGGGCGCATTCATCGAGGCCATCGATTTACACAAGACTTATCGCGTGGGAAAGATCGACGTGCCCGCTCTGCGCGGCGTCTCTTTTAGCGTGGAAAAGGGAGCCTTTGTAACCGTGGTCGGGCCTTCGGGTAGCGGCAAGTCAACACTCTTCTATCTGCTCGGCGGACTCACGCGCGCCGATTCCGGCAAAGTAATCCTCGACGGCGATGACTTCGCAACTCTCTCCGACGCCGAGCGGACTCGCATGCGGCGGCACAAAATTGGTTTCGTCTTCCAGAAATTTAACTTGCTGCCTACGCTCGACGCGCGTTCCAACATTGCCATCGCGCAAGAAATCTCCGGAAACGGAGATCGCGATCCCGCATTCTTTCTTCGCATTTGTGACCTGTTGGGACTTACCAAGCGGTTGAACCATCGCCCGTCCGAACTTTCCGGGGGCGAACAACAACGCGTGGCCCTGGCCCGGGCTCTGGTGAATAAACCGGCGGTGGTTCTGGCGGATGAACCCACCGGCAACCTTGACACCGAGAACTCAAACGTAGTCTTGCAGATGCTGCGGCAGTCCAACCAGGAGTTGGGCCAGACTGTGCTGATGATCACGCACAATCCTGAGGCCGCCAAATACGGAGACCACATCATCCACATGCGCGACGGACATGTCGTGAGACCTGAGGAAGATCCCCAGTGGTCGGTACACTAAGGCGATGCGGAGGAATGGCCCGCAATGGTCGTCGGACCAATGGTTTCCCATTGCGTTGCCCCGGCGGGAGTGCTCATTTATAATCGGATTCGTCGAGCGGGAGTAGCTCAGTGGTAGAGCGCGACCTTGCCAAGGTCGATGTCGCGGGTTCGACCCCCGTCTCCCGCTCCAGTGTTTGTCTTTCAGAGTCGAAACTCCCCCGATAGATGGACTTTTTCCGCACGGAAAGTTAACGTATTGAGCAGGGGCGCGGTACCCAAGTGGTAAGGGAGAGGTCTGCAAAACCTTTATGCGTCGGTTCGATTCCGACCCGCGCCTCCAAACTTCAAGCCCTCTTAGAACCCGCATAAATAGCGGGGTTTCCTTTTGCTTACCAAAGATATCTTTTAAATTGTGCTAATTCTGTGCTTGGAAGGGTCCAGGAAGTGAGGATCTATAGGTCCGTTCGCATTCCGCGAGCGTTCTATAAGCGGGTCGCCTTGACCGGTCGGCGGAATCATGTGTGCTCGAGCTCGGAACCGCTGTTAGAATCCGCGTGATGTCCGCACGCGTTATCAGGGTTACATCTCGAATCGCGTTTTTCCTCTGTGGACTGATTTCACTTTTCACCGGCGTTCCTTTTCTGATGCTGCGGGGCGCCGAGCTGCCGGTTCAGAGCGAATGGGTCATATTTGTGGTTGCCCTGGCACTGGTGGGCCTTTTCAGCGTGACGCTTGCGGTGCTGCCCCGCTCGTGGATCGCGAAAGCGTGCAAGAAAGATCGGGACGATGAACAGATGTTTCTAGCGCTCCTTAAATGGCTCGGTGGCTTTGCGGCAATTTCATATCTACTGGCGCTCTTCGCGTATCTCGCTCCGCACGGCTGGGATCTCGATCCCCAACTGATGCTTTCGCTGTGTCCCTTGTATTTCGTGAAGATGACATTCGATCCCTCGCTGGTGACCACCTTTTTCCTGCTTGCCCCCATGAACGCGGCCGTGTACGGATCACTCGGCCTCAGCTTGGGATACGCATGGTTGGCCTTCCGTAAACGAACATCAAGCTAATGGTGACGCAATCAGCGCCGACAGATTCAAGTGTGAAAAGGCCGTAACCTTTCAAGACACTACGGCACGGCACCTTTCCTGTGGCGTGGTAGCGTCGGTTGCGCTACATTGCGAGGGAGACCAGTTCGCCGTTGCGCGCCGCTGCCAGCAGGCTCGCGGTCCGGGCTGCCGCAACTCATCTATCTTTCATCTTATGGCTGAAGAAAACGATTCCGTCACCAAGAGTAAGCCAGAGGAGAGCGGTGGTTCGGCGAAAAAGCGCTATCAAGACCCAGACTTCCAGTACGAGCGTGTTTTCGAGACCATGGCGCTCTCCTGCGGCAAGGTTCATCCCACAAATTTTCAGTGCACGTTCCACCGGAATGCTTCTTAGCCAGCCGCCATCGACGACGTCGATCTTGGTAGAGCCCGAGGATCCTAAGATTGATCTGGCGGCCGAACTTCTTTGCCGGCGAGGCACGCTAAATATAAAGGCAAGGGGAACAAGCATGCTCCCCGGGTTGTGGCCCGGCGACCTGCTCACCATTCAGAGCGCTACGCCCGACGAGCTTAGTGCCGGAGATATCGTGTTGATCCAGCGGAACAATCGTTTCTTCGTGCACCGCCTGGTGGGATGGCAAGCAGGTCAGAATTGCCTCTTGTGCATTACCAGGGGTGACGCCATGCCCCATGATGACCCACCCGCGACCGCCTCCCAGTTGCTGGGCCGAGTGTCTAACATTCGCCGTGGCCATCGGAGTTTTGTTCCCAGCCGTCGTGTCCCGCTGTTTCATTCCGCGCTGGCATTGATATTCTGCCGCTGGGCCCGATTTCGCAACCTGGCCTTGCGCATTCATCAGATATGGCATCACTCAAGTGAGGCCGAATTTTATCCAGAAGTATTCGGTGCCTTCCGCAGCGCTCCGAATTCTCCGTTCCGGTCGTCTCATTCATGATGAGTGCCATGACGACTGCGCCGCCCACCCCCGCCACAGAGACGATATCCATCGAGATTGGCGGAATGACGATTGCTTTGCATACATTCGATCCCTCATTTCGCTGGCTGATCCAGGATCGCTACGCGGGCTTTATTGGAGATTCGACGAACTCACGTTTCAACTTTGATGTCGAGCTGTGCGAACCATCGCAATCCGCCGACGCCGCCGACTTGCTTGTGAGAATGGAAAAAGGCGAATGGCAGCTGCAACGTGGTGACTTCCACGCACGCTGGAATCCAGACGCCGGGCATGGACACATCCGTCAAGCACGCAGTCCCTATGCCATCGATTGCGTTTTGCGTATCGTTCACACTCTGATTTTGGCAAAGCAAGGCGGTTTCCTGGTTCATGCTGCCAGCGCGATTCGCGGCGGAAGAGCTTTTCTCTTTTCCGGAGTTTCCGGCGCGGGCAAGACCACGATTTCCCGTCTTGCGCCTCCCGATGCGAAGTTGCTCACCGACGAAATCTCCTACGTACGTCGTGAAGGCAATTGCTATCTGGCGTGCGGAACACCTTTCGCAGGGGAGTTGGCGCGGGTGGGCGAGAACCTGGCCGCGCCCATCGCCGGACTTTTTCTGCTGGAGAAAGGCTCAGAAAACAGGATCGAGCCGGTCGGCGCCACCGAAGCCATCCAGCGGCTTTTAAGAAACATTTTGTTTTTCGCTGATGATCCTGAGCTGGTGAAATTCGTTTTTCAGTCGGCGTGCGAGTTTGCTAGTTTGGTTCCCATCCGCCGTTTAGTATTCGTTCCCGACCACCGGGTGTGGGAGATAATACGTTAGCGCTGGAGAACTCTTCGGTGTCCGAAAGATACATCGCGCGCAGCACGGCCATCGCCGCTCGCCTCCTGGGCGGTGAGATGATGGTGATGTCGACGGTAGATTCTACTTTCTTCACCCTCAATGAAGTCGCTACCGTGATTTGGCAGGCGGCGGACGGGAGCACGCCTCTCTCGGAAATTGTCACCGGCAAAATCTGCCAGGAATTCGACGTCGAGCGGGAACAAGCGCTGCGCGGCGCCGATGACTTCGTGGATAAACTCTCGCAACACGGCATTTTGCTGGTATCGGATCATCCAATTGGGAATTTTTCCCCGCCCAGGGATAAGCCATGAGCCTTCTGGCTGAGATGAATCAGAAAGCGCTGAACCTCGGCATACCGCTCAGCGTTCACATTGATATTACTTACCGCTGTAATGAGCGATGCGTGCATTGCTATCTGGATCATGACGATCATGGGGAAATGACAACGGAGGAAATTTTCCATGTCCTCACCCAGCTCTCCGATGCCGGCGTTTTTTTTCTAGTCCTCAGTGGCGGGGAAGTTCTTATGCGCCGGGATTTTTTTGAGATCGTGGAACGGGCGCGGCAACTTTTGTTTAACGTAAAAGTAAAGACCAACGGGGTGATGATTCACGAGAAAGAAGCCGCGAGGCTTCGCCAGCTCGGCGTCGAGCAGGTGCAGATCAGTGTCTACTCGCATCGGCCCGAGGTTCACGATGCCATCACGAAACTTCCGGGATCGCTGAAGCGAACCATCCGGGCGATTCGATTCTTGAAATCCCAGGGACTGAAGGTCACCATCGCCAACGTTCTCATGGCTGGCAACTTCTCCGACCAGCCCGGCGTAATAGCTCTGGCCAACGAGTTAGGCGTTTTCTACACGCTCGACCCGACCATCACGCCAAAAATGGACGGCGATAGATCCATCCTGGCCTTGCGAATCCCTGGATCTGATCTCAAGCAGATTTTCCATAACCGGGAACTGGTGGGCAATGTCGAAGAATTCTGCGCTCCTCCGCCTCCACCCGGCAAAGACATAATGGAAGGCTATCCGTGTAGTGCCGGTCACACCGCCTGCTACATTTCTCCCTACGGCGATGTCTTTCCTTGCGTGCAATTCCCTTTGCCCAGCGGCAATGTGCGCCGGCAAAAGTTCCTCGACATCTGGCGACATTCCCCCCAGTTGAACGATGTAAGATCTATCCGCGCCAAAGATCTTCCGACCTGCTCGACTTGCGCCCACGTAGGGACGTGCACGCGTTGCCCCGGCCTCGCCTACATGGAGGGGAACATGCGAGGGCCTTCCACCGCCGATTGTGAAAAATCGTTTCAGCGGACAGGTATCCTCTCGGCGAACATGCTGACCCAGGCGGCGGCCCGACACTCGCATCCCCTGATTCAGATCCAGCAACTCCCGTAACCTGCGAGTCATCCCTTTTCTGGACCATATCGATTGCGATGCGTTCCCTGCAACGGCCTGTCAACTCAAGGGGCATAAATCCAGGCTTGCGCCGTGCTTCGCTTCTTTTCGTCCCACCCTCCCGTGATCAGGACTCTGCCGTCCGAGAGAAGCGTTGCATTTTGAAACCAGCGCGGTCGCTCAGCCGTGGCGCCGGCCGCGGAGAAGACTTTGGTGGCAGGGTCGTAAACCTCGTCAATCTTACCTCCTCCCGCCACTAATACTTTCCCGTTCGAGAGCACCACCGGATCGGGCACATCGAAGCGGGGTTTAGCCATCGTTCCGCCATCGGAGAACGTTTTGTTCTCAATATCAAATAACTCGGCGGCTGAAACGCCTTGCGGGCCGCGTCCGTCCGAACCCCCAACTAAAAGAACATATCCCGCCGGAAGCGCTACTGCCGCATGTCTGGTGCGGGCGAACCTCATGTTGGGCACGGGCAAAAACCGGCTCAGCTCTGCGTCATAAATCTCGACGCTGCTGAGGGGCTCATTGGCCGCAACACCGCCAGCGATTAATACCCGCTCATCGGGCAGTATCGTAGCGCTGTGATAGGCCCGGGGCGTGGACATGGTTCCCGCGGCAGCGAACTTCGCGTT
Source organism: Acidobacteriaceae bacterium (assembly GCA_049800615.1). Taxonomy (GTDB): domain Bacteria; phylum Acidobacteriota; class Terriglobia; order Terriglobales; family Acidobacteriaceae; genus PALSA-350. Next base: position 8,156 of record JBARKD010000093.1, read on the forward strand.
TCGCTCATATATCTCAGCAGTCGCAATACTCCGGCCATCCGAACCGATGCCCCCGACAACCAGCACACGGTTGTCCTGAAGCCTGGTTGCAGTCGTCGCCGTTCGAGCAGTGCGCATGCTCGCCGTTGGAGAGAACTGGCCGGTCACGGGATCGTAGATTTCGCAACTCTCAAGCGCGCCTTTTATCCCCGAACCGCCTACGATCAGAACCGTTCCATTAACCAACCGCACAGCGCTGTGGCCCGCACGAGCCTGGATCATATTGCCAGTTGCAGTGAACTTCTCTGTCAGAGGATCGTAGACCTCTGCGCTTGCAAGTACGTTGCCGTCGCTTCCAATTCCACCTGCAATCAGAACCTTGCCGTTCCAAAGCAAGGTGGCGGAATGCTTTGCCCGCGCCGAAGTCATCGCAGCTACAGGAGTGAAGTGGCCTGCGGGCGGTACCACGAACGGAGCAACCCACAGTAAGAAGATCGCGAGCAGAGAATTTGAAGCTGTCATCCCGGGTCTTATTGACTTTTCTTTATGAATTGACCGCGCCGGTTAGTGCGCTTCACGAATTCGTGGTATTTCCCGTCGTCTGGCAGTCGAACAGCTTGCTCAAAACGCCGGAGCGGGTCGAAGTGCCCATCTTAACCATTACCATACGCAAGAATGTCTTGACTGTGTTAGGGCTCACGTTCATCCGGCTGGCTATTTCCTTACTGGTTAATCCATCAAGTAATAGTTGAACTGTTCTTTGCTCGCGCGGAGTAAGGTTGAATTCCTTCGCGACTTGAAAGAGCGCAGCATCGGTCGAAGGGCTTCTCTCGAACAAAAGGGCGACCGGACTCGAAGTGCCGTTCAACTGTTTTTCAAGCCGGAAGGCGCGGCATTGGTATCTCCGATTGCCGGACGAAAACTCTGATGCGAAAGCCGGCGCTGGAGCATTGCGGCGAACCAACTGGGCGCTTATCAGTTCGGTGAGAAACCCGTTGACGTGCTTTATTCCCTTTGGATCGGCAGGGTAGGCGAGAATCTGCAGCACTTCAGTGTTGAATGCGTATGGTTTCAGGGTGGTGGCATCCACCAACAACAGGCCGGGTGCTGATTTATGCTCACGCAGCAAAAAGAGACTCCTGAAAGGCGGAATCGGGACTGGAAACTATACGGGGGGAGGGTTCGAGGGTTTAGTTAACCCCACGAAGTAGCACACGGGGGCTAAACCGAACGGTGATCATTCTGCGCCCTTGCTAAGATCATTGTCAAGATGCACGAAATTGCATAGGGGTTAAACTCCCCAATTGAAGCTCGGCCTGACGCTTCCGCGAGAAAAGTTGCCGAGATCGCAACCTCATAGCGCCGCGATCCACGCACGATCCATTTGCGTTGTCGTGATGCCCGGCTTTATGGCGTCACCGTTATGCTGATATTGGCCGTTGCCTGCGCGCTTCCCGAGCTCGCCGTTACTGTGACCGACGAGACGGTTGGCGCGGGATTGGTCATGGCCTGACCGCCTCCACCGCAAGCTAACGACATGAGCATCAGCAACACTGACGCGATGATTCCCAGCTGGCCCTTTGTGAGGCGCGAGCGCCTCTCTGAACCAGTAAACACGATCCCCAAGAGCGCGAAGCCGAGCCAGAGGCCTCCTAGAGTCTTTCCCGGGGTTGAGACTGCGGCACTTACAGTGTTTGCGCTAACCGTAACCGTCACCGTCGCGGGCAGAGACCCAGGATTGAGTGAAGCTGGACTAAACTTGCAGGCCGCACTCGCTGGCAATCCAGCGCAGCCAAATGTGACTGGTGCGAGCAGCGAACCATCGGAAGTAATATTGAGGCTGAAAGTGGCGGTTCCGCCCTGGGACACAGTCAAGGACGATTTCGATACCGTCATTCCTAGCCGGGAAGGATTCACGGCGTCACTGATTCCTGCTGACGTGCCGGCGAAATTGTTGTCGCCGCTGTACGTGGCCGTGATCGAGTGAATGCCGGGCCCTAGAGAAGGCGTTGTAAAGCTTGCCTGCCCGTTCCCGTTCAATGCCACTCCACTCGCGAGAGTGGCGGCACCGTCGACAAAGCTCACCGTGCCCGTGGGGATTCCCGTTGCCGGGGCAACGGCTTGAACCGTCGCCGTGAAGGTCACTCCTTGACCAAACGCCGAGGGATTCAGGTTGGATTTCAAAGTGACGACGGCTTTTTCGTAAGCCACAACCTGACTCATGGGATCCGACGTGCTGTTCAGAAAGTTCAGGTCGCCGATGTACCACGCTGTGATCGAATGCGTGCCAGGAGCCAGTGAAGAAGTCACAAAGCTAGCTTGCCCGGTCCCATTCAAGGCCACACCACTCGCCAGAACTGTGGCGCCGTCGAGAAAGCGTACGCCCCCCGTTGGAATCCCGATTGCCGGCGCCACAGCTTGTACCACTGCGGTCAACGTTACGGGTTGTCCGTCTGAGGCCACATTCAAACTGGAGGTCAGCTGAATGCTGGTTTGCCCTTGCATGACCGTGAAGAGATATCCCGAGATACTGCCAACTACGTTTTGGTTCAGTCCGGTACTGCCGGCTGCCTCTCCATTATCGGCGACCGCGTAGATCACATGCTCGCCTAACGGCAACGGAGGTGTGTTCGCTTCGAAGCTGGTGCCCGAGGCCGGCGCCACTTGCCACAAGCCGTCCCAGGAATCGACCTGGTAGCGGATGCCCAGAATCGACGGGTTCGTGGGTGCATAAGAGCCGGTTGCAGAAAAAACGAAGGTTGGAGTACGTTCGACCGTTTGGTTGTCGGGAAAAGCGGAAACAACCGGCGCCAGCGGAAGGATTCCCAATCGCTGTTCCGTTATCACGGAAGCATTGTCGCTGCCCGAGTTCGCGACATAGATCTGGCCGGTAATCGGGTTGATCGATAACGCAGAGGGATTTGTCCCCGCCGGCACAGTCGTCGTCTGGTTGCTCATGCCGTCAATCACGGTTACGGTATTGCTCCCGGCATTCGCCACATAGATGTGGTTCGTCACCGGATTTGCCGCCACGGCAATCGGCGTCGTTCCCACCGTCACCTTGCTCGTCAGGTTGGTCGCGCCCCGAATTACGGTCACTGTGCCGTCGCCCGAGTTCGCAACGAAAACTCGGTTCGTTACCGGATTCACCGCCAGCGCCACCGGAGCGCTCCCGACCGGCACATTGGCCGTAGTCTGGTTAGTCGCCCCATTGATCACACTCACAGTATTACTGCCGGAATTCGCCACGTATATTTGATTCGTAACCGGATTAACCGCAATCGCGACCGGAGTCATCCCCACACTGATCGTTATCGTTCTGCCTGAGACTCCATCAATCATGGTTACGGTATTGTCCGTCCCATTGGCGACGTAGATATTGTTGGTGGCGGAGTTGACCGCGGCCGCGTCGGGATTCAGGCCCACATTCAGCGTCGTGGTCTGACCCGCCGCGCCAATCGCTGTAACCGTCGAACCCCCCGTATTGGCGACATACGCCCATTTCGTCACCGGGTTCACTGCCACCGCTGTGGGATTCACTCCCACGCTCACCGTCCTCACGTCATTGGTTGTGCCATCGATGACCGTCACATTGTTGCTCAGGCTGTTGGCGACGTAAATCTGATTGCTGACTGCATTCACTGCCAGTGCCGATGGTTTTATTCCTACATTTACTGTCGTGGTTTGGCTGGTCGCTCCATCAATCACGGTCACCGTGTTGTCGTTGGCATTCGACGCATAGATCAGGTTTGTGAGTGAATTTGTGGCCAACGCCTGAGGATTCCCCCCTAATCCAACGGTCGTGTTCTGATTTGTATCGGCGTCCACCGCGGTCACAGTGTTGCTGCTGCTGTCCGCGGTGTAAACCCGATTTGTCAGTGGATTCACCGCTACGGCTAGAGGATGAGATCCGACCGTCACCCTCGTGAGCGCATTGGTCGCGCCATCAATCACGGTCACCGTGCCCTTCTTGGTGGCCACATAGATCTGATTGGTCGCCGCATTTACAGCCAATGCGCTAGGAGTGTCTCCCAGACCCACCATCGTGGTGAGCCCGGTAAGGCCATCGATTACCATCACGTCGAGCGTGACGGCGTCCGCAACGTAGATTTGGTTCGTGGCCGGATTGATGGCGACCGCGACCGGAAGCAATCCCACATTGATCGTCGTGGTTTGCTTGGTCGCGCCATCCAGTACCGTTACAGTGTTGCTGTCGCCATTCGCGATATAAATCTGGTTCGTAACCGGGTTCACCCCCAGTGCTTGCGGGAACACCCCGACCGGGATCGTGGCTGCGTGATTATCGCCCCCGTCGATGATCGATACTGTGCCCCCCAGGTTCGCTACATAAATCTCATCAGTGACCGAATTGATCGCCAGGGCAGTTGGATTCGCCCCTACGTTCACCGTTCTGGTATTGAACGAGAGGCCTTCGATCACCGTGACGGTGTTGTCGCTGCTGTTGGCAACATAGACTTGATTGGTGGCCTCGTTCACCGCCAAAGCGCGTGGATTTGCGCCTACAGTTACGGTTGTTGTATTTAGTGTGACTCCATCGATGATAGAGACCGTGCCACTCCCGCTGTTGGCGACATAGATCTTGTTTGTAATCGGGTTCACGGCGACAGCTGCGGGGTTGCTTCCGACAGTAACAGACGTCAGCACGTTCGTGAGGCCGGAGATTACTCCTACGGTGTTGCCGAGACAGTTCGCTTCAATGATCTGGTTGGTGAAAACATTGATCGCGACGGCGCAAGGCTGTGAGCCTACACTAAACGTCGCCTCGACCGTTTGAGCTGAGGCTGAACTGGAGAACGTCGCTACAAACATACTCGCAAGGCAGAGGACTTGCGACAGAACCACACCGCATCTGCGCATATTGCTCGCTCCTGGTTTGTAAAAGGGGGAGGGGCTGACCGCAGATGGGCTGCTTGCGGGAAGGAACAAGACGCCCTAAAAAACATGAGGCGACATTGTGCAGCAAGATGTGAAGCGCGTCAAGAGCAAACAGGCTAAATTATATGTGTTAATCCAAATGGGCTAGCCAGCCCGATAATCGCGCTGTTGTCGTGTCGTCCCTAACGTTCAAGAATCTTCGTATCCTGACAAGAAGAACTTGGATGCGGGCGCGTTAACACCCGCATCCAAACGTAGCCGTCACCCTAGGAA
>JBARKD010000094.1:0-2332 GCA_049800615.1 Acidobacteriaceae bacterium
GCTTGCTTGCGTAACCCCAACAGGGCATCGAAGATCGTACCCAGCATGACTCTCATCTTCCGCTCAGGAAGAAGATCAGGCTCCAAAGCCGCCTCCAGCACGAGCGCAGAGAAAATCCCCCCGAGAGCTTCTCCGGCCGCACGAGAAGATTTGCCGAAAAGCCCAATTAATGTCCCGTCGATGCCCTCACCAGCGCGCTCGTCGATCTGGCGAAGTCTCTCTTTTACCTCTGGATAGCGCGTAATAACAAGTTTGACTTCCAGGACGAGGAGCGCCCACTCTTTCTCCTTCGACAAATCGATGTAGAACCTTCGGAACGCATCAATTTTGTCCTTGCGAGTAGGAGCGTTGTCCAATGCGCGCCGAAGCTTCGCCTCGTAGCTAGCTGTCTTCGTCTCATATAGCGCCATAAACAACTCTTCTTTGCTCTTGAAGTGAGCATACAAAGCCCCCTTGCTGAAGCCCGCCGCTCCAGCAATCTCTTCCACTTGCGCCTTTTCATAGCCGGCTCGCGCAAATACCTGCTCGGCGGCACGCAGGAGCAGATCTCGCGTCACAGCCGTCCGTTCCTGCGTCTTCCGTGGTTTTTGTGTCTTCACCTCCACAACGATATAGCAAAAAGCGACCCATGAGTATCTTTGTATTGTAAAAACCGACCGGACGGTATATTTGTAGGAATGAGGGTGAGAGATGAAATGACGACAGTGGGGAAGACGGTATGAGCAGGCAAGACAAGAAATTTGAACAAGATGATTCGAGTTACGACGTCATTATCTCCGGTGCAGGTCCTGTCGGCCTCTTCCTCGCCTGCGAACTGGCCCTCGCCAAATGCTCCGTCCTCATCCTCGAAAAGGCAGAAGACCCGCACTCACCCCTAAAGCAATTCCCGTTCGGAGTACGCGGACTCTCAGCGCCTACCATCGAAGGGCTCTACCGCCGCGGACTGCTGCCAGAAATTCAGCTACACAAAACCCTAAAGAACCCCCACAAGACCGCAGTCACCTCAGGGCCGCGTCGTCAGGTAGGGCATTTCGCCGGCATTCCCCTTTATGAAGGCAACATCGACACGTCGCAGTGGATATACCGCCTTCCCAGCTCGACCGAACCCAGCCTGCTATCCGCTATGGAAGAGCTCGAAACGATACTGTCCCGCCGCGCCGAATCCCTCAGTGTAGTAATCAAACGCGGCATTGCCGTCGCTGACTTTCAACAAACTGCGGACGGAGTAACAGTTCAGTCTGTTGACGAATCCTTCCAGGGCAAATGGCTCGTCGGTTGCGATGGAAGTCGGAGCGTTGTTCGCAAAGCAGGCGGCTTTGTGTTCGCCGGTACGGAGCCGGAGTTCACCGGCTACTCCACTCAGGTCGACATCGCCGACCCGGAGAAACTCAGCCCAGGTCGCAATCTGACACCAACAGGCATGTACCTCCAATCGCAACCAGGCTATCTGGTAATGGCCGACTTCGATGGCGGAGCAGGTAATCGTCCCGAACCCATCACTCTGGAACGCGTCCAGCAGGTGATGCGCCGTGTCTCAAACACCGACGTCACGATCACCGCATTGCATAACGCAACCACCTGGACTGATCGCGCACGACAGGCCACGATCTACCGCAACGGTCGTGTATTTCTAGCCGGCGACGCTGCACACATTCATTCGCCATTGGGCGGTCAAGGGCTTAACCTCGGACTGGGCGATGCCATGAACCTCGGCTGGAAGCTCGCCGCGGCAATCCAAAACAAAGCGCCAGAAGGCTTATTGGACACCTATCAAACCGAAAGACATCCACTTGGCGCAAAAGTCCTCGATTGGTCACGAGCTCAGGTCGCCATCATGCGACCGGAACCGGCTTCCCGCGCGTTGAATGCAATCGTCCGCGATCTGATGGATACACGCGATGGCGCCACCTATATTGCCGGAAGAGTGTGGGGCGTTCATACCCACTACGATCTTGGTGGCAGCCACCCTCTCGTGGGCCGCAGCGTCCCCAACTTTGAATTCGAAGACGGCGCAATCATTGGCGAGTTCATGCACGATGGCCGAGGGATACTGCTTGATTTTGAGTTGAACGCGTCCCTCGAAAGTGTGGCGCGTGAATATGGCAACGGAATCAAGTATGTTGTTGGCCATGCGAAAGAACAATTCGGCTTGAGCGCTGTACTGATACGCCCTGACGGAATCATCGCCTGGGCTTCCGAAGACAACCCCGATTGCAGCGAACTCCAAAAGGCTGCCGCTCGCTGGTTTGCTTGTAGTCAGGGTATCAAGCGATGAAACAGCTGAAGCTCGGAATGATGCTAGTCTATCGGGCCGACAAATCGGTGATTGCAA
>JBARKD010000095.1:0-2257 GCA_049800615.1 Acidobacteriaceae bacterium
TTGGCAATCAGGTAACGGTGCGGCATCTGCGAGAAGCGATCGCGGCCGGGCGTATGCCTCAGGCCATCATCCTTGCCGGTCCGCGGGGCGCCGGCAAATACACGCTCGCCATCATGCTGGCGCAGACGATGGCTTGCCTTCAGCAACCGGTGACGGATGGCTTGCCCGACTTCTGCGGGGTGTGCAGCAACTGCACCCGCATTGCTCTCTCCCAGCCTCTGGAGGAGCGCATGCAAGAAGCGATCGCAGCGCGAGAAGAATTGCGCGAGGTGGACAAGAAAGACACCCGTATCCTGATCCGGACGCATCCCGATGTGATCGTGATCCCTCCCGACCCGCCGCAACTGTTGATAAAGCTCGGGCAGGTGCGGTCCGTAGTGCAAAGCATTCAGCGGCTGCCCTCCCAGGCGCCGCGTGCGCTCTACATCTTCACCAGCAGCGCCTTTATGAAAGAAGCAGCCAATTCCCTGCTCAAGGTGCTCGAGGAGCCGCCGCCGTACGCGCATATCGTTTTGTTGGCTGAAAATGTAGGCGACCTGCTGCCGACCATTCGATCCCGCTCCGGAATCTTTCGGCTCGGTGCATTGCGGGCACAAGAGATCGAAGCGCTACTGGCAAACGAACGGAAAGACTGGAATGCGAAACAGCGGCAATTGGTCGCACGCCTGGCAGACGGGGCCGTCGGACAAGCACTGGGATTCGATCTCGAAGGCCATCTGGCCAATCGCCAGGATGCGCTCGTGATCCTGTCCACTGTGGGTCCCGACCCCGACTATGGTGCCCTGTTTCGTGTCACCGAGACCTATCGGGCAGGTAGCGAAGGACAACAAAAAACGAGAACTCTGCTGCATGCCTTCGCAAGTCTGGTCGAAGATCTGTTGCTCATCAAGGCGGGCACCCCCCATTTGATGCGTAACATTGACTTGACGAACGAGCTCGCGCAAATGTCAGAAAATATTGATATCGCCTGGATTGAGGCTGCGGTTCGCGGCCTTGATCAGGTGGAGCAAGGGCTTCGGCGCAATTTGTTGCGCTCGCTCTCCCTCGATTCCTTCGCTGCGGGCCTCGCACATGGTTGAACCATGCACGATTGAACAATCGAACGATGCACGCGCCATTTTGTGCCTCATTTTTCACAAGTGAAACCCGAACCCTCGTGGCCGCATCGTAGTCAGTAGCTTTACATAAAAAATGCGCGACTCAACTGCAATTCCGGTTCGCAGGGGCGATGCCTTACGCCAAGCCACGGCAAAGACCGACAACGAGGCAATAAATACGCCGGACTTGTCATCCATCAGCTCGGCAGGTCCACGCAAACTCATCCGGCCGCATCTTCCTACCAATGGCAATGGTCGGCCGATCCGCTCCGGATCTCGCACCTCTCTCGACCGAAGCCGGCTGGAGCCCTCGTCAACACGCGGGGAGAGTTCCCATGCGGAAGCGTATTACCTGCAAAAGCAAATCCAGAGCCGAACGCCGATGATTTTTCTGCTGGAGAATGGTGAGCGGATCGAAGGGACGATTGAGTGGTATGACCGCAACGCAATCAAGGTGCGGCACGGCGCGCTGCGAACGCTCATCTACAAGGACGGCATCAAGTACCTGTACAAGGCTGTCGATAGCAACCATGTCAACGGGCTGCCCTGAACAGCCGGTCGCGAATCGCTACCCCAACTCCCGCATCTTCCGGCAGCGGGCACAGTATCACCGTTACTCCTGCCGCATCCAATTCACGCAGACCGGCAAACAGCCTGCGGGCCAGCTGTTCCTGATTTCTCAGATCACCCCACGGATAAACCAGGTAAGGCGAATTTTCAGGCGAATCAACCGGCAACATCAAGCCGACCGTTTCGCCGACAGCTTTTAGTTTGGCAGCCTGCGTAAATATTTCTTCAGACTTCTCGAGCAGAATCAAACGGGCTTTCGGAGAATAGTGCCTAAGTCCCAGGCCGGGAGCTGCTTGCGCCGCCGGCCTGCCTGTCCTGGGCTCACGATATGCAACTAAACCGGGACACAGCGACTGTAACTTTTGCAAGGTGACCATACCAGGCCGATAGAGAACGGGAGGATCTTCGCAGACGTCAATGACCGTGGATTCCAGGCCCAGAGTTGCGTCGCCTGCGTCGACCACGGCATCGATGCGGCCGTCGAGATCCTGCAGAACAAATTCCGCACGCGTCGGGCTCGTCCTGCCGAAGGCGTTGGCACTCGGCGCTGCGACCGGTAAGCCTGTCAGCTCGATCAGCCTGTTTGCCAC
>JBARKD010000096.1:0-4340 GCA_049800615.1 Acidobacteriaceae bacterium
ACGCTCTGAATCTCAACCAGGGCACCATCTATCCCGCTCTCGTTCGACTCGAACAGCACGGCTGGACGAGGGGATGCTGGGAAAGGACGGAGAACAACCGCGAAGCGAAGTACTACACAATCACAAAGCGGGATTGCAAGCGCTGAAGGCAGAGACCGCGCGTTGGCGGCAGATGGCAGGTGTAGTTGAAAAGCTGCTGGCCGAGGAGCAATAACCATGATGCCCTTGAGACGGATTCTGGCGAGACTCGGAAATCTGTTCCGCAACAATCGCGCCGAACAGGAGCTTGCGCGCGAAGTTGCGTCTCATCTCGCCCTGATGGCAGACGATTTTGAACGCCGGGGTATGCCACGGGAAGAAGCCCAGATGGCGGCGAAGCGCGCCTATGGCGGTGTGGAACAGGTAAAGCAGGCGCACCGCAACGAGCGTTCTCTGTTGTGGCTCGAGCACACCCTACAGGACCTTCGCCGCGCCGTGCGCGCGCTAGCTCGCAGCCCCATCTTCACGTTGGTTGCAATTGTCACCATCGCGCTCGGAGTGGGTATCAACACCACGTTGTTTACCGCCTACGACGCGGTTGCACTCAAACCGCTGCCTGTGGCCAACGCCAGCAGCGTAGTGCGATTGAGGCGAAGGCTGGAAAGCCACATCATCGGGGACCCTCAGTATGCATTCTCATACCCGGAGTATGCCAACCTTCGCGATCACCAGAATGTCCTTCAAGACGTGACTGCCGCCAGTTGGCCAGTGCGAGTTCTTGCCGCCGTGCAAGATGAAGCGCCTGGCAGCGCCATCCAGGTCCGTCCCGCGCAGGCGGAGATTGTTTCCCCCAACTACTTTGGAGCCCTTGGGATCAATGCAACGCTAGGCCGCGTCTTCGGGCCGGAAGAGAATGGCGGACCGGGTGGAAATCCTGTGATTGTGCTCAGCTACCCGTATTGGCAACGCCGCTTTCACGGCGACATGCACGTGCTGGGCAGGCTGCTCAAACTTGGCAGCACCTCATTCACCGTCATTGGCGTCGCTCCGCCTGACTTCACAGGGACCAGTCTCAATCCGCAGGTGCCCGATCTGTGGGCGCCAGTCTCGATGCAGGAGGAGCTTGTACCCGGTCAGGATTGGTTGCATAAGCCCACGGACTTTGAGTTTCAAGTATTGGCGCGACTCGATCCCGGTGTTGGCATGAAGCAGGCAGAGGCTGAAACGGATGCCCTGGTGCGCCAGTTCGCGGCCACGTACACCTGGCGCGATCACACTCTTGCTGTTGCGATGGAGCGCACAGCCTTCTTCGGCAACACCAACGACCCTCGTTTTCGTGCGGGAGTAGGTGCCGTGATGGTGATCTTCGCGCTGGTTCTGCTGGTGGCGTGTGCCAATGTAACCAACATGCTTGTGGCACGCGGCGCTGCGCGACAGAAGGAGATCAGCGTTCGCCTTGCCCTGGGAGCGAGCCGTGCCAGAGTCGTACGTCATCTGCTTACCGAGAGCATGCTGCTTGCTCTTGGCGGCGGCGTAGTCGGCCTGGCGCTGGCGGCTGCATCAGGCAAGCTGCTTTGGATCGCGCTCGACCAGATATTGGTGCGGCAGCTTGGCAGCGATTTTGTTCTCAGCCTGAAACTCAATCCCGATGCTCGTGTGCTGACCTATGCTCTGCTATTGTCGCTCGCCACGGGGATCATTTTTGGGCTGTCGCCAGCGCTGCAGTTTACCAAGCCTGATCTGAATACTTCGCTCAAAGATGAGAACACGTCGTTCGGGCGCGGCGTTACTCGCTCTCGCTTGCGTGGATTTCTCATCGCCGGCCAGGTTGCCGTCTCCATGCTGCTCCTGAGCAGCGCCGGTCTGCTGATCCGCGGGTTGATGCGCTCTCAGAATGCGGAGCCGGGTTTTGAGACTCATCGCATCTATCTGGTGCGCGCAAATTTTGGCGATGACCCGGTAAAGGCTGCGGCCGGCTTCCATCGCATGATCGCATGGCTCAAGACTCTGCCGGAGCTGGACAATGTGTCCTATGGCACGGCCCCTATGATGGGCACCTGGACGCCGCTGATCACAGTCGAGAGACCGGGCGCCTTGGAAGGGTCGATCCATGATCGCACCCTGGCGGGCTATGCCTCGGATTCTTACCTGAACACCCTTGGCATCGGCCTGCTGCGCGGAAGAAATTTTACGGCGCGGGAATCAGCTACCGGCGCGCATGTAGCCATTATCAGTGCTTCCACGGCGCAGTTGTTCTGGCGAAATGAAGACGCGCTGGGCAAGCGCCTCACACTCGACTTGCACTTCGATGGCAAGCTGACTGAATTTGAAATCATCGGCATCGTAAAGGACGTGCGCTTCGCAAATCTAACGCGCGTCGATCCGGCGCGCGTTTATCTGGCCGCCGATCCCGCCTTGATCCAACCAATATTCGTCAGTTTCCGCGGAGACCAGCAAGGCACGCTCTCCGCCGTGTGGACGCGCATACGCAACTACGACCCGGATTTGCTCGCCAGTGTTTCTTTCTGGAATGTGGAGACCATGCTTCTTGCTCCGCAGCGGACCCTTGCTCGCGCGCTGGCGACCTTGGCGGTAATTCTGGCCCTGCTGGCGCTGTCGCTTGCCGGTATTGGAATCTACGGCGTGATGGCCTATGTGGTAAGCCAGCGGACACAGGAGATTGGCATACGAATCGCTCTGGGCGCTTCCGCCCGCCGGGTTCTCCAGCGCATTGCGCTTGAGGGACTCCGTCCAGTCATGTTGGGAGCGATCGTTGGCCTCTCCGCCGGTGCAGGCCTTTCGCTACTTCTGCACCGTACGCTGGCTTTTCCTGGGTCGATCGACTTCCTCTATGGGGTGAGTTTCTACGATCCGATTGCTTTCTTCGCCATCTTCATCTTTCTCGTTCTGGTTTCGCTCGCGGCGAGCCTAGGACCGGCACTGAAGGCAATCAACGTCGACCCATTAGTTGCCCTGCGCTACGAATAAGCCACGGCTCAAAAGCCGGTCAAAGCCGGTTGGTGTCAAAGCAGGCCGCGGTGGCCAGCGTAGTTTTCGTCGCCGTCCAGACCATGCTCCTTGATGACCTCGGCTGCTGCTGCCAGCGCGGTTGCGATGGCAGGATAGCCAACGTATGGCAGCGCCTGGATGAGAACTTCCTCGATTTCTTTCAAGGTGAGGCCGTTCTTGAGCCCGGCCCCCATGTGGATGGCGAATTCATGGGGCTGACGCATGGCAATCATGACGGACATCGAAACCAGGCTGCGGGAGCGCCTGTCTAGACCGGGACGAGTCCAGATATCTGCAAAGGCTTGGTCGAGCGCGTAGGCAGCGATCGGGGCACCGAAGGTGTTTGAGTCAGCGGAAGCGCTGAGATTTGCGGCTGCCTGGTCACCCATCATTTCACGGACTACATTGATTCCGGCTTCTCTATTCGTCATGATCGAGTTCCCTTGTAAAGCTCAAGTGACTTCTCCACCCCCAAGACTACCCGAACGGCTTGACGACACCTAAGTACCGTAAAAACGCCGTAGGATCGTGCATCTTGCATCGGGATCTCGGATCCGGATTACCGGAGCCATGCCGACCTATCAATACTGATCTACCCAAGCATGCCTTAGCCGGCACTCGTCCGAGATGAGGGATAGGATCGCTAAGGGGCCGGAAGACGTGAAAAAATCAGTCAGGGCCGCGGATGAACTTCCATGAACGTGGATGACCTACAGTGTTTTCCATCGGCGTTCATCCGCATTCATTGGGAGCACCCACTGGATTCGCGCTTGGAGGACTACGAGATGCGGAAAGGGTTTACGAGAAAACCACAAGGGGACGAGCCCGCGACGCGAGGCAAGAACTACATAACGCGGAGCGGGCTGCAGCGCCTCAAAGATGAGCATCGGTTTCTGCTCACCAGGGACCGCCCAGCCGTGGCGGAGGTGGTGGCGTGGGCTGCCAGCAACGGCGATCGCAGTGAAAACGCCGACTATCAGTACAACAAGCGGCGGCTGCGGCAGATCGATGGGCGGATTCGCTTTCTCACGACGCGAATCGAAGCCGCGGAAGTGGTGGACCCGGAAGCTCCGAGAGCGGGCCAGCCGGAGACGAGGGCATTCTTCGGGGCGACCGTGCGCTATGCCAATGCCGCGGGAGCGGAGCGAGTGGTGAGCATCGTAGGCACCGACGAGGTCGACCTCAACCGCAACCACATCAGTTGGGTGTCACCTCTGGGGCGCGCGTTGATGAAGTCGGCAGCGGGTGACAGCGTAGTTCTCGAAGCGCCGGGCGGGACGGAATACCTGACGGTGCTGGAAGTGCGTTACGAGCGCATTTCTGTGGAACCGTTCCGTGAACCACCTGGATCC
>JBARKD010000097.1:0-1944 GCA_049800615.1 Acidobacteriaceae bacterium
CGCTGAAGGAGCTCCCTCTCCACCGCTCTGTCGCTCCATGACGCCCCCAAACGCAAAAACCCCCTCCGACCACCGGTCGGAAGGGGCATAATCAGCCACTTCGGCTATATCAAAATGATTTCACCCGACTTCTTCCAAGTCAACAAAATTGCGGACCCAAACGCCGCGCGCATACCCCCAAAAGTAGACCCCACGAAAGTACCCATCGCCGCCCCACAACCCTTGTCATCCGACGCCGACGCCCGAACTCCTCATTTCTTGTCATTCCGACGCGCGAGCGCAGCGAGACAGGAGGAATCCGCTGTTCGCCAGCTGCGGATCAACTGCCGCGTGCCCCATCTTTGGCGTTCTTTGCCAAAGGTGGGATTCCACAGATCTCAATCCCTCGGGCTTTGGCTTAGGGATGACATTTGATTTCGATGCGAAGTTCCGTCGGGTCTTGGCTGAGTTGCGTTGCACTCTCCGATTTCGATACGACTTCGATGGAGTGCATCGGTTCGGGCTTCATCCATTGGACATGCCATACCCCTGGATGACGTGGCTCTTCATGGGCGGGTATGTCTCGAACCGTCCCGTTAGGCTGACGGTAGCGTATATACGGTGAACCGCCTCCTGTATCCCAATCCAGAAAGAAACCCGGCCAGCGGTGATGGTGCATGGGAATTATTTTTCCCGCTGCTGGAACGGTTACTTCCAGCACCCGGACAAACTCGTTTTCGAAAACAACCCTGTGGGTGTCAGGAGCCGCTTGAACGGCGTCGTATCCGTCCGGAAAGTCGGCTTTCGCTTGCCCATGGACGTAGAGGTAACGCGATGGCAGCGCCACAGCACAAAGGACTAGAGCGGCGAATAAAAGCCGCCGGCTGCGGCTGGCTCTCGGAAAGTGTTTCATTTCGCCGAGTATATTCAGCTGATTTCAGAAGTCAAAAGGAAAAGGCCACATTCATTTCTGAATGCGGCCTTTATTTATGCCTGCAACGACCGGAGTTTACCCTGAGCCCGCCGAAGGACTCCCCACGTGTGGCGCGGGCGCCCTCGCCCGCGAAAGCTGTCGGTCTATAAATACAGCATCCTTTTGTCCCGGAATCCACAATCCGCTGGTGTTTATCCATCACAGATCGAAACTGCGTGTTTGGCTATGCTGCGGGCAGCTGGCGGGCGGGGGGCGCCCGCCCCATACTTCCCCTATGTCCTCAGGGACGACGCCGCTTGCCAAATACCGATATCGCCGGCGCCTTCCACATCTGCAGAAGGCCGACGCCGATCTGTTTGTGACCTTCTGCACGGCCGGTCCACTCATCTTATCCTCCGCCGCCCGCGATCTCGTCCTCGAACACTGCCTACGCGAACACGAGGCAAATGTGGCGCGGGCGCCCCTTCGACAGGCTCAGGGCAGGCTCTCGCCAGCGAGCCGTCCGCAGCCAAGAATTAACCTGCTGGCCGTGGTCGTCATGCCCGATCACGTGCATCTGCTGCTCTCCCCGCTGCGGGATTGCGAAGGCTGGCCGTTCCCCTTGGTTGACATCCTGCAGTGCCTGAAGAGCACGACCGCTCATCGGATTAACAAGTTCCTGCATCACTCAGGACCGGTCTGGGAAGAGGAGTCATTCGATCACATCCTGCGGTCGGACGAAAGTCTGGAAGAGAAGTGTGAGTACATCCGGCAAAATCCGGTGAAGGCAGGGTTAGTTCGCAGACCAGAGGATTACGCGTGGTTGTGGGTAAACCCGGACTTTAAAAAAAGACATACTCGATAACCGAGGATTTGAGAGAGTCAAAACCCGCGGCCGGGGGCGGCCGCGCCACATTCGCGGCAAAAAGGAAAAGGCCAATCTGATTTCTCAGACTGGCCTTTATTAATGCCGGCAACGACCTACGCTCCCACACACTTGGCGCGTGCAGTACCATCGGCCCTGCGGGGCTTAACTTCCGTGTTCGGGATGG
>JBARKD010000098.1:0-4533 GCA_049800615.1 Acidobacteriaceae bacterium
CACACTGGGAAAGTAGCCGGGTCCCGTGAAGGCCGGTTCAGAGTTCATGCCACCGTCGAGAAGAAACAGGTTTTGATTGGGTCGTGAGCCGTTGATCGAAATGAACTGATCGTTGTATTCGTCAAATGCGGTCTGACTGAATCCATAGGGCGCTATGACTCCTGGAACAAGAGCTGCAAAGCCATAGGCGTTGCGGCCATTCAGAGGTAGGTCGACGACTGATTTATTCGGAATCACTTCACCGAGCGAGGATGTCTGGGTTTCGAGTAGTGGTGGGGCCCCAGTCACTGTAACGGACTCGGTTACCTGGCCTACATCCAAACTGGCATCGACGTTTCGAGTCTGGGCAACGTCCAGCTGAATATTATCCTGGAGATACTCTTTGAAGCCTGGAGCGTGGACGCTGATCTGGTATAAGGCGGGTTGTAGCAGCGGGAAGGAATAAAATCCGGACGAGTTTGTGGATGCACTCACCGACTGATTGGTTGCTCTATTGAGAACGGTGACCTGTGCCCCGGGCACCACATTTCCTGTGTGATCTCGTACTATGCCTACGATCGATCCAGCGGCGGTCTGGGCATGCAGGGCTCGGTTGCTACTCAGGAGGTTAAGGAGGAGGAGTCCAGCGATGAACGTGCTGAGAAGGCTTGGAATCCTTAAATCGACGATTCTGCGCATAGATCCTCCCTAAAAAAGTCCTTGCTCCGGCCAGAGTCCCTGCGTGCTCGTTGATAGGCGGCCCAGTAGCGTCGCCGCCTTTTACGAGCCGGATGCTAGAGTAAGCAAATGTGAGCTGTCAAGTGCGAACGACTCTCTGAAAAAGTATCCATCGATGTGACTTTAAAATAGAGCGGCATAGATGCCTTTTGCCTTGACTGGCATGGACAATCCCGCACAAAAAGTTGAGAATGTTTGCGGAAAGAGCATAGCTCTCAATCCGTTAACAGCTCCGGATCCTTCCAGGTTTTGAGATTCAGGTTATGGCGAACGAATATAAAGTGGGCAGGCGCGGTTTCATCAAGCAAGCCGCGGGTGCGATTGGCGCGAGTACACAACTCGGTCTTTTGCCCGATCTGACTGGATCCGCAGATCGAAAGGTCGTAACCGGGGAAACCCTGGATGTCGCGTATCCGCGTCGCTTTAGTGGGCGGCAACTCAAGATGATTGCCTTCCCCCTGGGTGGAGTGGCTGCCGGCAGTCTAAGCCTCGGCGGCCGTGGGCAGCTTCGAGATTGGGAGATATTCAATCGCCCCAATAAGGGGTTTTCACCCCCTTATGCCCTCCCTGCCATTTGGATTCAAGCAGGTAAATCGAAGCCCATCGCCCGCGTCCTCGAAGCACGGATTTTGCCGCCGTATGAGGGCCAAGATGGGCTCGGCTCGAATAATTCCCCTGGATTAAGCCGTATTCAAGAGGCGACTTTTACAGGTGCGTATCCGCTCGCTCACATCAAATTCGAAGATCAGAGTTTGCCCGTTCAAGTGGAACTTGAGGCATTCTCCCCTTTCATTCCCCACGATCCGGATGATTCAGGTCTGCCGGTCGCGATCCTGCGCTATCGCGTAAGCAACGCGGGTCACTCTACAGTCAAAGTGGGCGTTGCCTTTTCCATCGATAACCCGGTCAGCCCTCAACCGAAAGTGGGCGGAGCGGCAAGGTCCGTGCAGGATTCACGCCTCAATGAATATAGAAAGTCGGATACGCTGGAAGGCCTGTTGATGAGCAATCCAAGTTTACCGGCAGGAGATCCGTTGCAAGGGAGTTTCGCATTGGCCGCGCTCACCAGGGATCGGGCTGCTATCATCTACTGGCGCGGATGGCCCCAGGGACGATGGTGGAATTCGCCCATGTTGTTCTGGGACGTATTTTCCCGCGACGGCCAGTTGCAGAACGAACCAGAACTGCGCAATGCAGCGGGAGTGGTCTGTCAGCAAAGTTCGATACCGGCCAATGGATCAGCAGACTTCACCTTCCTGCTGTCGTGGAACTTTCCCAACCGCACCCCTGACTGGTGTGGTTGGACGGCTCCTCCGGGTGAAGGCGATACCATCATTGGCAACTACTATGCCACCCGTTTCAAGGATGCATGGGACGTGGTTCAATACACCGCAGCCCATCTAGACAAACTCGAGTCACGCACGCGGGCATTTTCGAAAGCCTTTGGCGCGAGCACTCTGCCTTCAGTGGTCAAGGAAGCTGCGAGTGCAAATCTTTCGACCCTGGCATCCACAACCTGCTTCCGGACTGCGGACGGTGAATTTCACGCTTTCGAAGGGGTGAACGATCACATTGGCTGCTGCTTCGGCAACTGTACCCATGTTTGGAACTATGAGACAGCGACCGCCTATCTCTTTCCATCCCTGGCGCGATCTCTGCGCAAAGCCGCTTTCGGCTACTCGATGGACGACGCAGGAGCCATGCACTTCCGTCAGCTTCTTCCGGACGGCAAGGCGAGGTCCGGCTTTGCTGCTGCAGACGGGCAGATGGGACAGATCATTCACGCCTATATGGACTGGAAGCTTTCTGGCGACGATCAATGGCTGACAACGATGTGGCCGCGGATAAAGAAGGGTTTGGAGTTTGCCTGGGTTCCCGGCGGCTGGGATGCCAACCGGGACGGAGTTCTGGAAGGTGTGCAGCACAACACGTACGACGTCGAGTTCTATGGGCCAAACCCAATGTGTGGAATCTACTATCTTGGCGCCTTACGCGCGGGAGAAGAGATGGCACGCGCCGTCGGCGAGACCGCATCCGCTAACGAGTATCGCCGACTCTTTAGCCAGGGAAGCAGCTGGATCGATAGCAATCTTTTCAACGGGAGCTTCTATATCCAAAAGGTTCGTGGATTTCGCGCGGACCAGATCGCGCCTAATCTGCGCAGCGACATGGGTTCCGGAAACACCGAGAGCCCTGAATACCAGGTAGGCGGCGGTTGCCTGATCGATCAATTGATAGGACAGTACCTCGCGCAAGTCGCGGGATTGGGTTCGCTGGTTTCGCAAGAACACGTACGGGCTACGTTGCAATCGATTTACAAGTACAACTACAAGCGCAGTCTTGACGAGCACGACAATGTGGAGCGGACCTTTGCGCTCAACGACGAAGCGGCCATGGTCATTTGCGACTATGCCACCGCACCCCGGCCGCGCATACCATTTCCCTATTTTGCGGAAGTAATGACTGGCTTTGAGCATTCGACCGCTGCCTTGATGCTCTACAGCGGAATGGTGGATCAGGGACTCGAATCGATAAGAAATATCCGCTCCCGCTACGATGGCGAAAAGCGCAATCCCTGGGATGAGGCAGAATGCGGTCATCACTATGCCCGGGCGATGGCCTCCTGGACGAGTGTTGTAGCCTTGAGTGGCTTTCACTACAACGGTCCGCAAGCCTCGGTGGTCGCAGTGCCGAGAATTCCCCATAGGGTGTTCGAGTGTTTCTGGTCTACCGGAACCGGATGGGGAACGTTCGCCTATCGTCCGGCTGCCACTCCTGGGGGTGCACTGTTCACGATCCGGGTATTGGCGGGGAAACTCCCCTGCCGTTCCTGCGAGATTACCGGCACAGGAGCCACCACTTCGGTCCGAAGCAACGGGCGCGTACATTCTCACACTGTGAAGCGGAGTGACGGACGAACTATCTTTGAGATGGAGCAAGCTCTGATGCTCGCCGAGGGCAGCGATCTCAATTTAGAGATTCACACCTGAGCGAATCCAGCTCCGGCCGGTTTTTCCTTCACCTCAGACATCGGTGCGCCTGCCTCCCCGGCGCAAAGCGTGCGCTGTTGTATCCAGGCGACATCTTGTACAGTCGACGCATGGCGCTCAAACGGATGGATAACATAGGAATCGTCGTCGATGACCTCGGAGAGACGATTGACTTCTTCCGAGAGCTCGGCCTTGAGCTAGAAGGACGGGCCACGATCGAAGGAGAATGGGCAGGACGTGTCACGGGACTTGGTGACCAGCGCGTCGAGATTGCCATGATGCGCACACCGGACGGCCACAGCCGTCTCGAGCTCTCCCGCTTCCTCATGCCACCTGTCGTCGCGGATCACCGCAACGCCCCAGTGAACGCTTTAGGCTACCTCCGCGTCATGTTCGCTGTGGACGACATCGACGAGACGCTTGGCAGGCTTCGCAAGCGCGGCGCACAGCTCGCAGGCGAAGTAGTCCGGTATCAGGACTCGTATCGGCTTTGCTACATCCGCGGGCCTGAAGGGCTTCTCATCGGACTCGCCCAGGAACTCACCTGAGCGCGAGCGGACTCGGCAATTCGAGAGTTGAACAAGCTTGACAATGTCGCCGTGTGGTACCACATGGGTGTTTGTGTATTAGCCTCCATTTATTTCGCTGGCCTACAACGCTAGTCTCGAAGTCGTTACGAGAAAAGAGGACTCGAGATGAAGGTGGATGCACTGATTGCCGGGGCGGGCCCGGTTGGTTTGACTATAAGAGGGGGAGAGGGGGGAGAGGGACAGCCTGATCTGCGGGATTATCCGAGATTCTTATTTTCGGCAGATCAGATAGCTTC
>JBARKD010000099.1:0-6484 GCA_049800615.1 Acidobacteriaceae bacterium
TCCGGCAAGAGGAGCGAAGCGATGAAGCTGCTGAACGGCCTGAAGAGTAGTTCAACCGCCAAGAATTCTCATTCTTCAGAGGTTGCCGCCATCTATGCGTCACTCGGGGATAAGGATGAGGCGATGAATTGGCTCGAAAAAGGCTACGCAGAACGATTTAACCCTGGCGTGCTGATACGGCCTTGCTTTGATCCTCTTCGCTCCGATGCTCGCTTCCAGGATCTTGTGCACCGCGTTGGCTTACCCGGGTAAGCGGCCACAATGCGAGCCGGAAACTTGCGCAAGTTCTCGCTCAGAACGCTTGCCGAACCGCTTCGCGATTCCAGATTTCATCGCTTGAAATAGGCAATTAAATCCCGTCGCTCCCCAGCCTTGGGCACATAAAAATCCATCTTGGCATCCGGTACTACCGAATCAGGGCCACTTAGCCACTTTTCCAGGGTCGCATCGTTCCAAGTCAGCCCGGAATTCTTCAATCCCTGGGAGTAGTCAAAACCCGGCACGCTCCCAGCCTTTCGTCCATAAACTCCACCCAACCTGGGCCCCTCCCCGTTGATTTCCATGGAGTGGCAACCCGTGCAACGTTTATCAAATACGAGCTTGCCTCGCGCGGCATCGCCAGCCCCAGCCAACGTTGCCTCACTTTCGCCTGCATTCTTACCCAACATCGAAAGCGTGTGCACATCTGTCTGTGAAAGCCTGGCTCCCCAGTGGAGGGCTACGTACTGAAGGGGCGGCATATCCCCGCTCTTTGCCTCATGGCTAATCTTGGCCAACAGCACTTGTTGCCGCTCCATCGACAACAGGTCCCATCGAGAGAGGTCCATATGCTTGCGAGCCTCGACAATGTCTCGTTCTATCAGCCAGGACCCCGGAGCGACGCGGGCGTACACTGGCCATCGCGTCTCGCTCGAGTGACAATCCGCGCATTTGGTTACCAACACCGCCTTTGCATCCGGCGGCAGGTTGGCGCCCTGGAGCAGCGTGCCGGGTCCTCTCGCAGCCTCGACACGCGGATTGCCAAACGGGTGCACATACCCCAGCCCCATCACCGAGGCTACGGTAAGCACCGCCACGATCCAAACGCGCTTCACACCCTCTCCGCCAGCGAAGAGTCGACCACAGCAAGGTGGTTGTGCCCGCGAACGACTTTGACGTTGGTCACCCCCAGCACGCTCTCCAGTTTGCCGGCGGGAACCGCCAGGGGACCCGGCCCGGGCGCTGCCCCCGGTGCAGGCTGCGGGAATGCCGTTGACATGGCCGTGTGAAAGCTGACATTGCCTTCAACCTTCTGCACTATCTGATGAATGTGGCCGTTCAAGACCGTGACCGATCCAAAACGCTTCATATAGCTCAGCGCGGTTGCTCCATCCTGCGTGCCCCAACCCCACTTCTCATAGACCATCCACAGCGGAATGTGCGCAAACACGACCACCGGCGTCGAAGCACTCACACCACCCAAATCAGTTTTCAACCATGCCAATTGATCCGCACCCAGGTTGCCCATTGCGTCCACCTGCACACAATTGTTCAAGCCCACAAAGTGAACTCCCTTGTAGTCATGGCTGTACCAGCCATTGCCCAGCGTCCCTTTGCCAAAGCGCTGCTTGTACTGTTCGCCATCGTCGAGTGAAAAGTCATGCTCGCCGGGGACATAAAAAACCTGCCCCGCTTTCGCGCCCTTAATTACCTCCGCGGCAGTATCGAACTCTGCCGGCTTGGAGCTCTGGGTGATATCGCCGGTATGAATCATGAATTCCGGCTGCTTCATCCCCGCCCGTCCGGCGTTGATCTTGTCGATAGCGATCTTCAGCGTGCCGGTCACATTCTGGTTGGCCGCTTTATTGAAACCGATATGACTGTCGCTGATCTGCACGAACGAGAAGTCCTCTACTATCTTCTTTTTCCCTGAAGTTGTCGTATCCGCCAGCAGCTTCGAGGTCGGTACGCCCGCAACCATCGACCAAACCAGCCCCGTACCCGCCCATGCCATGCAATGCAAGAAGCTGCGCCGGTCGATGCCATCTCCGGCAACCTTCGGCTTTTTCGCTTCGTGCGCCGTTTCCACCTCGTTGTTGAGTTTCATATCGATCTCCGTTTCTACCTCTGCATCAGAAAACTGGCTTTGCCGGCTTTTATTCCTGGGAACCCGGAAAATAATCCATGGAATAATCTGCCTGTTATTCGGTTAAGAGTAGTGATGTTCCGAAGTGAAGCTTTGCTCGGCATGCCTATCCAATTCCGTCGCTCCATTCGGCGCGAGACACTTGATAACATGGTGTCGGCCTCGCGCAACTCAGATTTTGAACAGCTTGCGCTGCCGTTATTGGCGTCGCTTTACAATCAGGCGTTCTGGCTCACTCGCAATCACGCGGAGGCTGAAGACTTGGTGCAGGAAACCCTCTCCAAAGCACTTCGCGCCTTCGACTCTTTTCAAGTGGACACCAACTTCAAAGGCTGGATCTTCCGCATCCTGCGCAATACCTTCTTTACCTCGCGCACCGGCATCGCCGCGTCCCGTACCGTATTTCTGGAAGATCATCCGGAGGTGCTCGACACTAGCGATAACAGCCCTACCCCGGAAGACCATCTGATCCGCCTTGACAACCAAGCTGCACTCCAGAGGGCCCTGGAGGAGCTTGAGCCATCGCTCCGTGAAGCTCTGCTTCTGTGCGACGTAGAAGAGGTTAAGTACAGAGACATCGCCCTCATCCTCGATATCCCCATCGGGACCGTCATGTCACGCATTTCTCGTGCCCGTCGCGTCCTACGCCAACTGTTGCAGCCGCTGCTCGGAGAATCCCAATGACTCAGGCAATAGAACATCTAAGCTCAGACACGCTCAGCGCGTTTATCGACGGGGAGCTGCCAGACGGCGAGCAAGAGGCGATTCAGCAACATCTAGCCGGCTGCCACGGGTGCGCACTTCGCGTTCTCTCCGCAACGGAGCTGAAGGCCGCAACCGCGCGGGCTGGTCGGCGCTTTGCACCACCACCTGAGACGCTCGCCCGCCTTACGGCTCAGCTTCATCAGGAGCCGCTGGGGAGCGCACGCATCCACTCCACTCGTCGCCTGGCTTGGGCGAGCCTCGTTGCGGCGTTGCTGCTGGCCGTGTCACTCATTGGCTGGCGCCAGCTACACGAAACCAATACCCTCGCCGCCGAACTACTCGACCAGCACCTCGCTACCCTTTCCAGCGCAGCGACCCCGGAGGTCATCTCTACCGATCGCCATACCGTCAAACCATGGTTCCAGGGCCGCCTTCCCTTCAGCTTCAATCTTCCTGATGCTCAGGCTCTCCCGCCGGACACGACCCTCAAAGGCGCAGACCTTGCCTATCTCAAGGGACAGCCCGCTGCCTTGCTACTGTTCACGATCCACAAACATCAGGTCTCCGTCTTTCTTACCCAACGATCGGGTGGTCCGAACTTAGTTGCATTGCCCGGAGTCCGCTCGGGCTTCACAATTCACTCAGCGACAACGCACGATCTGCAGATCGTCGCTGTCAGCGACGTGAACCCCGCCGATCTCGATGCGCTAGTAGCTACTTTGTTGCAGGCGCAATCGCCCTCTTGACAATTAATTGAAAGATAGGCTGAATGACCTTGCGGTGATATGCGATGCCGGCCCGACGAGACGATCCTCTTATACCCGCGTGGAACCGAGATCAGCTCGACTCCTCTTGCCCGCCTGAGATTGAAGCTCCTTACTTCGATAAGCTTCTCAGCGCATGGGTTCTCAGCAGGCATGCAGATATCCTGGCTGCGTTTCGTGCTTCGAGCCTCTGCCCCTCAGGTCCCAGCCCCAAAGAAGGTTCAGAGCCGTTCGACGAAAGCCTCAGATTGAAGATGCGCGTGGAGGCAATGGAGGCTCTCTCTCCGGCTCAACTGCACGTGTGGCGTGCACAATTAGCTCCGGAGGCGCAGGCTCTGGCTGGCAATTTGCCTATCGAGGAGCCGGTGGATCTGATGGATAGGTACGCGATGCCACTTTGTCTTTCTTTGGCGGCTATGGTGACGGGTATCTCCCGGTATGATGCCGAAGCTCTCTGTGAGATGGCTCAACAGGTATCGGCCACCTCCGCTGAGCCCTATGACCCCGCTCTCCGCGTCAGCGCGAGGTCTGCGAACGCTGCACTACGGAGTCGCTTTCATGCTGGCCCAGAGGCGCTCCGGGACTCCGGGTTCGTGGCGCTCTCGCAAACGATACCCTGCCTGCTGGGAAACGCGTGGTTCGCGCTGATACAACATCCGCAGGCATGGAGACGGCTGCATCAACACCGTGGGTTGACGGACCAGGCTATTCAGGAACTGCTGCGCTACGCCGGCCTTGTTCGCACTCTATACAGGACAGCTACGGCGGACACCGACCTAAATGGCTACTTCATTCGTAAGGGCGAGCGAGTCATCCTAAGAATCATCGGGGCGAACCACGACCCTGACCGCTTCTCCTGCCCGAATCAGCTGGATGTTACACGGCGCGATGGGGGTCATCTTACCCTGGGAGCCGGGCCGCACTCGTGTGTAGCGGCCGGGCTCATTCACATGGCCGCTGTTTCAATCACCGCTCCTCTGCTGCAACGGTTTGCATCGGCAAATCCTGCCCGCCCCATCGAGTGGCGAGGCGGATCAGGCTTTCGTTCACCTCGATCTTTATGGGTTTGTTTGACGGCAAGCGATGACTAGCTACTGCGAACCCTGCTAATACCTGTATGTACAAAGTCTCATAGGGTAACCCGCCGGCGAAGAGAATTCTCTTCGCCGGCGGGATGTTGCCTGGGGTTAGAACTGCGCTTTGAGGGCGAACTGGTAGAGACGAGGGGTGTAGTTCGGATCGAAGTTGCTAACCACTCCGAAGTTAGTACTGCCAAGTTCCGTACTGCCATCCCCCAGCGGAAAAATGAAGCTGGGTGTGTTGCTGATGTTGTAGGCCTCCGCACGGAACTGCAGGTTCACGCGTTCTGTCACCGCGAAGTTCTTGAAGAGAGACAGATCCACGTGACGGAAATCGGGGCCGAAGAGCGAGTTGCGCGGCGTATTGCCAATTTCCCCGGTAGGCTGAGGTGCGAAGGCGGCGGTGTTGAAGAACTCGGCCTTCGACCTGTTTCCACGAGGGTCGAACAGAGTGTTGGGGCGATCTCTGCCGCCGCCGTTATTCGGCACAGCCCGGTCCGCGTAGGACTCGGTAACCGACTGCCCGGTAGCAGGATTAACGTAGGTCGTGGTGTCGTTATTGCCCGCCCCGGCATTGCCTCCATTGTTGAGAATAGTGAAGGGCTTACCGCTCTGAAAGACCGTGATGGTGTTGATCTCCCAGCCTGTGAGCCCCTCTTTCGCTATACCTGTCCAGCTCTTGCCATACTGAAACTGGTAGTTCAAAGAGAGCGCAAAGCGGTTCTGGATATCGTTCTCCGCAATACCATACTCAATCTGGCGAAGCCGGGTTGGGTCAGCATCGCTGAAGCCCTCTTGGCTGCCCTCCTGCGAGTACCCCGTATTGTCACTAAGACCCTTCGACCAAGTGTAGTTCGCATCGAAGGCCAAACCCTTGGTGAAGCGCCTCTGCAAAGAGATTTGAAGGCCGTTGTAGTTGGAAACGCCTTCACTCTGCACCAATCCTATCCCGCTGAGGTTGCCTCCAGGAAACTGGGGGTCCAGTTGGCGCGGTCCGCTATTGGGACGAATGGCTGTACCCGGCTGGTAGAGAGGGCTATTGGGGTTAGTGCTGTATGGTGCGGGTTGGTTGATGTCGTTGATCACTTGTGGCAGGTGGCGCCCGACGTTGCCGACATAGCCGATGGTGAATACGTTGGGACCGAACTGCTGCTCGATTTGCAGGTTGTACTGGTCGATGACGCCGGACTTGAAATTGGCACTCTCGGTGTTGAAAGAGAGCGGGTTGAGGTTCTGCAGGTTCGAGACATTGGGTGCTGTCGGTATGGGCAGCCCCTGATCGAAGGAGCTGTAACCCGCGGCGCATTGGCCATTGCCAACGCTGTGGCCGGCACCGAGGAAGTTGGTTTCGATCTGAATCGCTACCGCCGATTGGCAGTTCGGCTGAAAGTTCGAGAGGAAGGGTACGTTCTTCAGGTCGGTGTTGGAGGTGTAGTTCCCGGGGAAGTAGCTGATCCCGAAACCGCCGCGGATGATCGTCGACGGGGCAGCAGAGTAGGCGAAGCCGAGGCGTGGCGCCAGGTTGGAGTAGTCGGTTGAGATCCCAGCGTGACCATCTACACCATTGACGTTGGCGATCTTCAGGGCGCTGTTGACGGTTGAGGGATTCAAGCTAAGGGCCTGGAAGAAGTCGAAGTTCGCAATACGGTTGTGCGCCTCGGTGAAGGGGGTGAAGAGATCGTAGCGAACCCCATAGAGCACGGTCAGCTTCGGTGTGACCTTCCAGGAATCCTGGACGAAGAAGCTCGGCTCCCAGGTGCGATAGTCGGGCGCCGTGAGGTCCACCTGTCGCTGCTCATTGCTGAAAGCAC
>JBARKD010000100.1:0-2588 GCA_049800615.1 Acidobacteriaceae bacterium
TACAGTGACCACCGCATCGAGCTATCTGTCGTCGAGCGACGTTCGCGCACACTTCGGACTGGGGCTGGACACGCGAGTCAAGACTGTACAGATCCACTGGCCCAGCGGGTACCAGCAGACCCTGAACGATGTGCAGGGTGACCGCTACGTAACGGTGGAGGAACCTTCCACGGCCCAAGGATCCAAATAGGCTTCGCAGCTCCAGCAATTCGCTCCAGCAATTCGCTTCAGGAACCCGCTCCATGCGGGCAACGTGAAAATACATCGGATTTGTCTCTTAGAAAAACAGCTGTATCTGCTGAGGTGTGGCCGTGTTCAAAAAATGCAGGAGAAGTGTGCGCCCGCTCTGACGATATTGGCCCGGATCGAGATGCTTGCCGTTCACCGTGATTTCCCGCGGGGGTTTCGTGGAGAGGATGCGAACGACGGCATTGGTTTGATCGATCCCTTCCGCCTCAAAGGTGAGACTGCCTGCCGACGCGTGCTCTGCCGTGATTTTCGCGGAGGCTGCCAGGATGCGCGGCGTTGAGGATTTGAAGTAGTTCACGTCAAGCAGTAGCGCCCGGGTGCCTGGCTGGACCGACACTTCAGAAGTTTCAGAGAGGTCGGCGTCAAAAAGATTGATCAGATCGCCGGTCACGGATGCCGAGCGCGCCGATGCCTGCTCGCTGACTCCTGGATCCTGATCCAGCCCTGCCGCAACCACATAGGGACCGCGACGCAGCACGAGCGCATTCGTCTCTTTCAAGGATAAGTGGGCCGATTTGGCAACACTTCGCACCAGGTCGTAGACCCGGTTTCCGCCATCGGGTAAGTAGGTTAACGCGGCGGGACTTTGCGATTCGTACAAAACATATCCCTTGCCGACGGCGTGGATGCCGCTCGCGGCAGGCGGCAGCCCAAGCACTTGAAAGAGATGATCGCGAGGCGTGGCGAAGTGATTCCCTTGAGAGTTCCACCAGCCTGTGGCTTTGTTGTAGGGGTCCTTATCGTCGTCAAGGACGATCAGGGCTCCGCCATCGCGGACCCAGGCGGCGAGCGCGCTGTGGAACTTCGGCGAGGGTGGCTTTTGGCCATCGTAGGTGAGAAGAAGGATCTTGTAGGGTTTGAGAAATCCGGCGTTGGATTTGGAGTAGGCGCTTTCGATCTGTACTGGCTCGACCGGCATGCCGCGCATCAGCAGTGGCAGCGCAAGGCCGTAGAATTGCCCAAGGTTTTCGTCAGACGGTTGCGGTGCGACACGCTGAAACATGAGCGTGTCAGAAACCAACACGCCTATCCCTTGTGTCCCGGCTGACTCCCAGCGGATAGCCGACGCGGGTTGCTCCATCTCATCGAGGGCATGAAAAACAGTTTGCAGTTCTGTCTCGTACTGTTTGGGGATAAGGCTTTTTTCGGGATTGGGGTTAGCTTCAGTCTGCTCGCTCACCGGATGCATCGACTTGGGCCCGAAGATACGCTCGGGCCAGGGCAGGATTTCGTAACGAGCCACACCGGGCTGAAGCAGAGAGGCGGTGAGTGTACTTTCCCAATTGGTGCGGTAATCCACCCAGGAGTGGTTGGGATTGTCTTCAATGGGATCGTTGAGGTACCAGATGCGCTTGCCCGACGAACGCGCAATATTCTGCAACGCACCATACTCGAGGAAAGCAGTTTCGAAGGTACGCTGCCTGGTGACTCCGTTGTAGACATTTGGCGTGCGCGAAGTTCCCGTCCAGACCTGAGCGATGTAGCCGTCGGCGCCGACATCGAGCAGAGACGATTCCGGGCTCACGATCTTCCATTGCGCGTAATTGATGAGGGAGTGGGTTGCTACGTAGCAAGGGACGGTGAGGTGCTTGCTTGCAGCGTACGTTCTCACCGCGTCAAAGACTTGCGCCAGGGCGCGGCGATAGAGAAAGTACTTAAGCTTGGAAGCGCGATATTGAGCGTCGGGAGAGCTGTCAGGCTCCTGCCAGGGCTCATGGTAGTACTCCTGCCATTCGTGTTTGAAGCTGTCGCTCCAGCCGGCGCGAGCCCAGAACTCCGGCTCCTCCAGATAGATCGCCTCAGCTCCCGCATCGATCGCTGCTTCTACTCCCTTCGCGAGATAGCGGCCATAAGAAAGGCTGGGAGCAATATAGGGGACTTCGCGGCCGCTGTGAAGGATAAGCTTGCCGCTTTTTTCCTGCTGTGTCTCGTTCCAATGTTCCTTACCGTCAAAGTCTCCGCGCAGGTAAGGAGCGTACCGTCCCCACGCCACTCCAGTCATGACGGTGACCCGGTAACCGTGATCGCGCCAGGAGCGAATGCGATCCGCGGTGGTCTCGTCGATGCCATACACCATGACCGTGCCGGCATTGATGTTGGTGCGTGGAGACCAGGCATGCCCGGTTTGAAAGATAAGGCGGTCTTGCGGCGTTTGCGACGAAGGACTTTGTGGCAGGGCAGAGTGACAAGTAAAGAGCAAAGCGATCGTTAACGAAAGGCACGGCACACATTTGCGGATTCTCATCATCCTCTTTTCTGAACTTGGAAGATAGGGCGACTTAGGATTACGCCTCTGCCTGAGGCCAGCAAAGTTCCCATGCGAACTTGCCACTCTGGAA
>JBARKD010000101.1:0-24837 GCA_049800615.1 Acidobacteriaceae bacterium
GCGTCACACAGACTGAGTGAAGCCTGGGAAAAGGAAACAGCAGGTCCCTCCACTGCGCTACCCCGGATTTCCTGTTGTGGTTGGTGGCGTAGGCGAGCTTCATGCGCCTTTCTTTAACGGAAAGGCGCATACGTGGACGTGTCCGGCACAGCGTGACGGGAAATCCGGGTACGCTCCGGTCGGGATGATAATTCTTTTTCTGAGACAGAGTTTAGTTTGATAGCCCTCTCAAGGTACGACTTCGAGGCAGTTGTTTCTCCACCAATCTTCGTCCCGCCCATAAATTGTCATCCCGACCGGAGCGTAGCGCAGTGGAGGGACCTGCTGTTGGTCACCTTTCCAGCAAGCGCAGCAAATGCAGATAGCGCTTAGCCTGCGCCACATCGCGCAGGATCTGCTGCTTCAGGGCCTCCGGCGAGGGCCAGCGTCTTTCCTCCCGTAGGCGGCGAAGAAACAGAAGCCGCAAAGGCGTGTCTTCGGCAAGTGCCATAGGACGGAAATTGAGCAGATGTGACTCCACAGAGAAGGAATCGGCGCCGAAGGTGGGGCGGTTACCGACGTTGGTCACAGCGTCGAACCACTCGTCCGCAATCCGCAGTTGGGTGATGTAGACGCCATTTGCCGGCAGCAATTCCGGATAGGCGGCGAGGTTAATCGTGGGAACGGTGAGCGTCGAGCCGATCCCGCGTCCACGCGCCGGCGCGGAATCAATAAAGAATCCATGTCCCAGCAGCGCGCGCGCCGTCCCAAGATCACCGCGGGAGAGCAACTCCCTGATTTTGCTGCTGGAACAGATGATGCCTCGTACCTGGCAGGAGGGGTGAACGACCACCTCGAATCCATAATCACGGCCCAATGCGCTCAATTCCGAGATGCCGCCCTCGGCGCGGTAACCAAAGCGAAAATTGGCGCCCTCATGAACCTCCACCGCGCGCAGCGCATCCCGGATGATGACGGTGGCGAATTCCGCTGCCCGCATGCGAGAAAGCCCGGCGGTAAAGGGCAGCACCAGCACGGCATCAATGCCGGTATTCTCCAACAGTTCCAACCGCGTCTCCAGCGGCGTGATCAGCCGGGGACAGGTCTCGGGGCGCAAGCAACGCAAAGGATGCGGATCAAATGTAACAGCCAAAGAACGTACAGACCGCGCCTGGGCGCTCCGCCGCACGTGGTCAAGAATGAAGCGATGGCCAAGATGGACACCGTCGAAGTTGCCGATGCTGACGACCGTCGGCCCCAGACGTGGGGAGAGCTCACCGGGATGGCGGAAAACTTGCATGTCAGATTTCGCAGGGAATGCGCAACCCGTCGTAAGCGAGCTGAACGTGCGCAGGCAGTTCCTGGTTGACTTCCGCGTGCAGGATGTCGTGCGACATGTGGGTGAAAAAGGCGCGCTTGGGCTGCAAGCGGCGAACGAGCTCAAGGGCCTGTTCCAGGTTTGCGTGACTCGGGTGGGGCCTCCTGCGCAGGGCATCCAAAATGACGACGTCGAGATCGCGAAGCATGGCCAGGCTGCTCTCAGGAATGTCGCTCATGTCGGTAAGATAAGCGGCATTGCCAAAGCGGAACCCGGAAACCGTGATCCGGCCGTGGGTCAGGGGAACGCGATGAAAGGCCGCCCCTTCGATCTCGATGAATGGACCTAACCGGTGCATCTTCACCCGGGCGCGGGTGGGGTAGAGAGAGTCGGTGTCAAAGGTGTAATCGAACATGCGTTCAATCACCGTGGCCGCCGCATCCTCGGCATATAAGGGAAGTTTGCCCGTGTGCTTGAAACTCAGAGGGCGCAAGTCGTCCAGGCCCAGGATGTGATCCGCATGAGAATGGGTATAGAGGACGGCGTCCACCCGATCGATGCCCTCGCGCAAAGCCTGCGAGCGAAAATCGGGCCCGGTGTCGATCACGACCCGGTGGCCTTCCCAGGCGACGGCGATGGATGGGCGCGTACGGCGATCGCGCGGATCCGCCGAAGTGCAGACGCGGCAGGTGCAGCCTAGCGTTGGCACACCCATGGAAGTGCCACTGCCTAGTATGGTGATTTCCGCTCGATGGATGAAACACGCTCCCTAAACGGCCCCAAGATCTAGTGACGCTTCCCGGGCGGGGGTGGCCGGTGGGCAGAGTTGGCTATGGCGTTGGTGATCTCCAGAAAGGACATGCGCAGGTCGAACAGTGCGTTCTGCAGCATGCGTTTTTCCTGTTCGCTGAGATTGCCTTTTGTCTTTTCCGCCAGCACGCTGAGCATGTCGATGCTCTGCCTGGCTCCCAAGATGTCGATCCGGGGTTGCTCGTTAGGTGGCGTCCCCGCGCCCATCTGAACCGCCGCCGTCATGTAGAGCGACTGCACGAGCCGCTCAAAGTCCATGGCCGGAGGCGCCGGCTGGCCTGGGTTCGCTTTCCGCACCATCTCGTCCAAACGGGTCGCGGAGGCCTGATATTCCCTGCTTTGTTGGGCAGACTCGGCGGCCGTGGGTTCGGGAATCATCTCGTCGCCGTCCAGCAAGCTCGAATCATCCAGTTCCGCTTCGACCGGCTCCGGCACTTCCAGTTCCACCGGCTCCAGTTTGGGCGGCGCCTGAGCCCGCGGCTCGGCCCGATCCCGCACTTGCTCTTTGACTGCCGGCGGGCTGTTTTCCGCAGGATTTGCCTTCTCGTCCCGCAGTTCGCCCTCAGAAGTGAACTTGCGGCGGTCGTTAACGGTGAATTGGGGCTCTTTTTCGCGCATGTTGTTTTCCAATCATTTAGTAACACAGGCTGACACGTTATTGTCCGGCTGATCCAGCCTCAATTTGCCTCGCCGCCGGGTTCAGTCGACATCCGTTCCGATGCCGGCCTGCGTGGGTGCGGGGGGCGCGGACAGTGAGGTGACCGATCCTCCCTCGTAAGTGATTTCCTGATTACGTTCCAGTGCTTCAACCCGAATGAAGCCGAGGGCCATGGGCGCAGGGATTCCGTCGCCGGCCGGCGATGCAGTGCTGGTTATGCGGCCGACAGGTTGGCCGTTGCTGTGCAATTCGACCGGCAAGGTGCGAGGCTGCGTGCCATGCAGCGCAAACTGCCGGAATTGCCGGTTTACTTTCCCTCGCGAGCGAATCCGCTCCACAATTTCCTGGCCGAGATAGCAGCCCTTTGCGAAGTTGAGCGCACGTGTCTGAGCGGTCTCCTGGGGAAGGTCGCGATCATTGAGGTCCACCCCGTAGAGGGGCGTCCCCTCGAGAACCCGGAGCGCCTCCATCGCTGCCAGCCCGGCGGGATCAGCGCCGGCCGCCTGCAGGGTTTCCCAAACCGCGAGCACGTCCGCAGGGGCAAACCACAATTCATAGCGTGGCACCAGGACATGATCGGCGACTCGCCCGGCCTCTACGAGGATGCAAGAAACTTCGCCAACCATGACTTTGGACATCCGGCGATTTTCGTCGGGTGGATTGGCGGGTGCGCAGTCCAGCGTAGCCAGAACCTGGGGCGCCCGCGGTCCGGCCAATGACAACCCGGTCCAATCCCCGCTAACGTTCGCCAATTCCACATCGTCCATGATGATGAAATGGTCAAGGTGGCTGAGCAAACCCGGGACCTGGTCAAGGCTTGTATCCAGCAGAAGATCGCCGGTGCGGCGATAGACATAACAGTCGCCCTGGATGCGTCCTTGAACACTGAGCAGGAAGCTGTAGTTACCCTGTTCTTCGGGGAGCGATTGCACCGCGTTCGAAACCATTCCGTTCAGCCAGCGCAAGCGATCGCCGCCGGTGACCAGAATCTTCCCTCGCCACCCCAGGTCGCTTACCGCGGCCGAGTGCAGAAGGGAATCGAGCTCCCCTTCTATTCCATGGAAAACGCGGGGAGTCATCGCGCCGCAATGGGGGACCGTCTCGACTGAGTCCCCAAGCCTGGTGGTGAGCGGCGTGGGAGAGGTCTCCTGAGAAGTAGCCGAAGCAATGGTCTGATCCGTCGGATTCATAGCAGAAAGCACAATAAAATTATAGCCTTGCAATAGAGCAACCGCGGCGCCCCCGGGGTTGTGTCCGGAAAAGGTTAAAAGAATGAAGCGTATCGGCGGTAAGTTGTGCAGTTCCATAGCGGCGGCGCTTCTGTTCCTAGGGCCGGCTGGCTTTACCCAAGATAATTCCACGCCGCAGAACAACCCTGCGCAGAAAGAAACCCGGATTACGCCGGAGCAAACCAAAGAACTGTTTCGGTCCTTGACTCAAATTCTCTCTTTTGCCAGCGACGATACCCGGTTGCCGGTCAAGCACGAAGTGAAGCGCCGCCTTATCAGCCGCGACCAGGTGGAGAAATACATCCTGGACAAGTTCCACGAGGATAAGGATGCCAAGCGCATGCAGCGGGAAGAGATTGTGCTCAAGAAGTTCGGGCTTCTCGACCGGGATTTTCAACTGCAGACCTTCCTTGTAAGCCTACTCAAGGAGCAGATTGCCGGCTATTACGACAATAAGACGAAGACAGTGAATCTGCTGGATTGGGTCTCTCCAGACGAGCAGAAGCCGGTCATGGCTCACGAGCTAACCCACGCGCTCCAGGATCAGCACACGGACCTTGATAAGTGGGACCCTGACGATCCGGATTCGATCTCCAAAGACGTGACCGAGGACAACAAGCGTCTGGCGATCGACGAACGGGATACGGCGCGTGATGCGGTTCTGGAAGGCCAGGCGATGGCGGTTTATCTCGACTACATCCTCAAACCCAAAGGCAAGAGCCTGCTCACTTCGCCCGATGTGATGCGGGCTCCGGACGAGGACCTGGACACTTCCGGGAGCTCGCCGGTTATGGATCGCGCGCCGCTGTTGCTCAAGCAATCCCTGCTTTTTCCCTACCGCGACGGCCTTGGCTTTGAGCAGAAGCTGCTGAAGGATAAGGGGCCCCAATATGCGTTTGCCGGGGTCCTGGATCGCCCTCCTTCCACCAGCTTCGAAATCATGAACCCTGCCGCCTACGAACGGAAGGCGACGGTTCCGCTGCTGACCATGCCCGACGTGCATTCCCTGCTGGATAGCGAGTACCAACCCTATGACATAGGGGTGATGGGGATGCTCGATGTGCGTATCGTGGCCGAGTTGTTTGGAGGGCCGGACACCGCCGCCGTCCTCACCCCACAGTGGAACGGCGGACTTTACTATGCGGTACAAAGCCGTAAGGCGGTCACCCCCCAGCAACAGGCGTCCACGGACTCGATTGCGCTGCTGTATCTCTCTTCATGGCGGAGCGAAAGAGCGGCCACGGAGTTCGCCAGCATGTATGGTCGGGAGCTGAGCCAGAAATATTCCAATGTGAAACGGGATTCGGCTGCAGAAACAGCGACAGATGAGCGCGTCTATAGCGGGAGTGAGGGCCCGGTGTTAATCGTGCGCCAGGGTACGCAGGTGTTTATCGCTGAGAGTTTCGATCTGAACATGGCACGCAAGCTGCAGTTCCTGTTCTTTGGGGCGCAGCAAGACGGCGAGAGTCAGCAGGCGGCACGACTGACGCCTCCCACAGATGAGCTGAACGCACGCATGACCAGGCTCATTGCCAGTTGCGGTTTGATGAAAGCTTCGTTGCGCCGCTAACTCTGTGCTGTTTGGGAACTGCTGCTTTCTCAACAGGCGACAAACTTCGGATTTCGCACTCCGCGATTGCAGATTACTCATCCCGAGCACACGACTTGTATACTCAAAACATCTCAGTTCACGGAGCCGGTTTGCAGCAGGCGGAAATAGGAATCATCGGGGGAAGCGGGCTCTATTCGATGCCCGGCCTGACCAATACTCGCGAAATTGAAGTCACCACCCCATTCGGCAATCCTTCCGATTCCTTTGTTCTGGGCGAACTAGAGGAGCGCAAAGTTGCTTTTCTGGCCCGCCATGGCCGCGGTCACCGTTTACTCCCCACAGAGCTCAATTTCCGTGCCAACATCTTCGCCATGAAAAAGTTGGGAGTGGAACGGATCATTTCTGTTTCCGCGGTTGGCTCTCTAAAGCTGGAGCACAAGCCCACCGAATTTGTGATTCCCGATCAATTCATCGACCGCACGACGCAGCGCGTCTCAACGTTTTTTGGCGATGGAATTGTGGGCCACGTGGCGTTTGGCGATCCAGTCTGCGCGACGGTGGCCAAGGCCATCCAAGAGGGCGCCGAGAGCGCGGGCGTGGTGGCCAAAGCGGGAGGCGTCTACGTTTGCATGGAGGGTCCACAATTTTCCACGCGCGCGGAATCGAATCTCTATCGCAGCTGGGGTGCGGATGTCATCGGCATGACGAATCTGCAGGAAGCCAAGCTCTCGCGGGAAGCGGAAATCTGCTACGCCACCATGGCCATGGTCACCGACTACGACTGCTGGCATGAAGGCCACGACTCAGTCACCGTAGAACAGGTCGTCGCCGTGCTGCATCAGAATTCCGCCAACGCGGCGACCGCGGTGCGCGCCACGGTGGCGGCCCTGCCTCGGGAACGGTCCTGCGCCTGCGCCACTGCGCTCAAATACGCGATCCTCACCAGGCAGGACGCCATCCCCGAGGCCACTCGCAAGAAATTGGATCTCCTCCTTAACAAGTACAGTTCCTGAAGAGAAAAACATGTCCATACTCGTCGTAGGCAGTGTTGCATTCGACACCATCGAGTCGCCGCAGGGGCGCCGCGAGCGGTGCCTGGGCGGTGCAGCTACTTATTTCGCTCTGTCCGCAAGCTACTTCACCAGCGTTCGCGTCATCGGCGTCGTGGGGGAGGATTTCAGTCCCGAACAGGAAGCCGTTCTTACCGGCCGGGGAGTGGATACGCAAGGTCTCGAGCACACTTCAGGCAAGAGTTTCCATTGGACCGGATCGTATCTCAAGAGCCTCAACGAGGCGCAGACGCTCAACACGGAACTGAATGTCTTCGCGGCCTTTTCTCCCAAAATACCCGCGGCGTACAAAGACAGTGACTTTCTGTTTCTGGCCAACATCGATCCCGTGCTGCAGGCCAACGTCCGCAAACAAATGCCGAACGTTCGCATGGTGTGCGGCGACACCATGAATTACTGGATCACCGGCCATCGCGAGAACCTGCTCAAGGTACTGACCGGCCTTGACGCGTTGCTGATTAACGACGGGGAGGCCAAGTTGCTGGCCGACGACAGCAACCTGGTGCTCGCGGCCCGCAAAATTCTTTCCCTGGGACCGAAGGCGCTTATCGTGAAGCACGGAGAATATGGCGCCACCGCCTTTTTCGGTGAGGGGTCCTTTGGCGGTGTGGCCGGCGCCAAGGTGGCGATGCCGTTTCGTGCCCCGGCTTTGCCGCTGGACAAGGTAGTGGACCCCACCGGCGCGGGCGATTCTTTTGCGGGAGGCTTTTTCGGCTACCTCGCCTCGCAGCCCGAGGTCACCTTGCAGGCCTTCAAACAGGCCATGTTCTATGGTGGCGTCATGGGCTCTTTCGCAGTGGAGCGTTTTGGTACGGAACGGATGCAATCGCTCACGCGAGAGGAGATCGATCAGCGGTTCGCTCTTTTCCGCGAGCTTTCCCATCTTGACTGAAGCGCAGAACCGATCAGAAAACCGATCGGAAGAGGTTTGGCGCGAAACTCTTCTGGTCGGGTGGGCCGCTCTGGCCCTGGGCCTGGTGTCCCTCGCCTATTGTGCGCGCCATGGAACCCTTCTGCTGTATGGGGACGCCGTTGCGCATTTGCACATCGCGCGGCGCGTCTTCGACTCACTGACCCCCGGCTTTCGCCAACTGGGATCGGTCTGGCTTCCCCTGCCGCATCTTCTTCTTCTTCCCTTTATCTGGAATATGGAGTGGTGGCGCACTGGGTTGGCCGGCGCCTGTGTCTCCATACCCAGCTATGTGCTCGGTTGTACGGGTATCTACCGCCTCGCGCGCATTTGGCTTCCCGCATCCGCGGCGATCGTGACGGTCGCTTTCTACGGACTCAATCCAGGGCTGCTGTACATGGCCACGACAGCCATGACCGAGCCGCTGTTTCTGGCGGAGATGATCTGGGCAGTTGTACTGATTGTTCAGTTTCAGCGGGCGCCCGAAGATAAGACTCTGATGGCGGCCGGGCTGGTCCTGGTTTGCGCCATCTTTACCCGTTACGACGGATGGGTTCTTGCCGCCGCCGCCTGGTGCTTTGCGACCTGGCCGCTGTTGCGGGATCGTCCGCCGTGGCGAGGATCCGTGATGGGAGCATGGGTGCTGTTTACCGCGATGCTGGTTGCCGCGCCCTCATTGTGGCTCGGCTACAACGCAAAGCAGTTCGGCGATCCGCTCGACTTCCAGCGCGGCCCTTACTCTGCCCGCGCCATCGAAGCCAAAACCACGCCCCCCGGCGCCACGCCTCATCCGGGGACGCATGACATGCGCGTTGCAGCGCTGTACTTCCTCAAGGCTGCGGAACTGGGCGCGGTTCCCGTTCCTTTAGGCAGGCTGCTGTGCTGGCTTAGCGCGGGCGGCACTCTAGCCGCTGTCTGGGCTTTTCGTCGAGGGCAGGTTTGGCCGGCGCTGCTGTTGTGGCTGCCCCTGCCTTTCTATACGTATACCGTCGCCTACGGATCCGTGCCTATCTTCATTCCGTCTTACAGGCCTTTCTCCTGGTACAACACTCGCTATGGCATGGAGCTTTTGCCGGCCTTTGCTCTGTTTCTCGGCTGCCTGCTTCCGGTGCTGACGGCGCAACTGCCCAAATTGCGTCAATACGCCGTGCAGGCGAGCCTGTTGCTGGTGATAGCGAACTGCGTCGTGTTGTTGCGGGCGCAGCCCCTGGTCTTTCAGGAGGCGGTCGTCAACGCGCGTTC
The DNA here is from genome assembly GCA_049800615.1 of Acidobacteriaceae bacterium. Classification (GTDB taxonomy): domain Bacteria; phylum Acidobacteriota; class Terriglobia; order Terriglobales; family Acidobacteriaceae; genus PALSA-350. The sequence continues at coordinate 8,769 of JBARKD010000101.1, forward strand.
CCGGATAGCTTTCGAGACAGCCCTGGCCAAGGTCCTAAGCAATCTGCCGGAAAAAGGACTGATTTTGATGCGGGCTTCCGACCATGCGGGCGCCTTGCAGCAGGCGGCCATCCCCCTGCGCCGCACGGTGAACGAAGGCGATTATCTTACCTGGCAGCATGCGCTCAAGGATCCGGCGCGAAGTGTAGCCATGGTGGTGGCCATTGACGGGGATAACGTTGCGCAGGCCGTCCAGCGTCATCCTCAGGGCCTGGAGCTGATCGATGAGGTGTGCTCCATCGGCCAGCCCTGCGCACGCATTTATCGCTCCCAAGCTGCCGGCCACTCCTAGCGCGCTCCCGCGCAGGCCTATAGAGTCCGCGCGTGACCTCTCGCGCCCGTCGTCGCGGTAGAGCTCAACTTCAAGGCCGGCGGGCGGAGAGTGCCGAAGGGATAACGTGAGAATTGCGTAGAGTCCCTTCGGGACGCATTACGCCGTTCTTGCGGTACGGCCTACAACGCTGCAACCGAACCGTCCTGGTGATAAACAAACTCCATCGGCTTGGTCCCTGCGAATGGATATTTGCTTAGAGCTGACTCGCTCAATTCAAAACCAAGCCCCGGCTTCGTGGGCAAGGGAACCCGGCCATCCACCATGCGCATCGCGGGGAAACCGAACCATTCCTCCCAAACCTTCTCTTTCTGCCCTGGTTTGACGAAGCTGCAAATCTCCTGCACGAGAAAGTTGGGCATTGCGGAATCGACGTGCAGCGTGGCCAGGCCGCCGATGGGCCCTTCGCAGGCGTGGGGCGCCATGGAGATATTCGAGAAATTCGCCATGGCGGCAACTTTCCACAGCGCGGAAAGGCCTCCCACATGATTAATGTCGGTCTGCAATATGTCGACCGCTCCCATCTCGATGAGCTCCCGGCAACCGTAGGCTGACACCAGGCGCTCGCCGGTTGCGATCGGCGTGGTTGAGTGGCGCGCGATGCGGGCCATAGCCTGAGCATTCTCGGGCGGGCAAGGCTCTTCCACAAACAGCAGGTTGAGCGGCTCAACTTCCTTGATCATGATGGACGCCACCGCGGGGCCCATCTTGGCATGGAAATCCACCGCAATGTCGATGGTGTCCCCCAGGCCTTCGCGCACCCTCTGCATCTCTTTCACCGCACGATTGATCTTTGCGTTGGTTTCGATCCATTCGTAATCGTGATCGATAAGGCCGATCTTGAGGCATGACACTCCCTGTTGCAGGGCAGTCTCGCGCAAGCGCGCTAAGTCCTCCGCTGTGCGTATGTTTTCCACGTGATAGTAGCCGCGGATGCCGCGCCCGTCGTAGGGGCCTCCCAGAAGCTGATAAACGGGCACGTTCAGAGCCTTGCCGCGAATGTCCCACAGCGCCTGATCGATCCCCGAGATCGCGGAACCGATCAGCGGTCCTGCGCGATAAAACGTATGCACGTACATGGACTGCCAGAGATGCTCCACCTGCATCGGATCGTTGCCGATGAGAAAATCGCGGAAGTCCTCAATGCAAGCCATGGCCGAGCCGGCCTTGCCTTCGAGCGTGCCCTCGCCCCAGCCCACCAGTCCCTGGTTGGTTTCGATCTTGACGAAAACGTAAGGCCGATCGGAGTTGGGGGTCAACGAGACGCCGAAAACTTTGAGGTTAGTGATTTTGATGCCCGAGCTGAGCTCGCGAAATGCGTCGCTGGCCGGCGTCTGGCCATTGGGATTGACGGCATAGGATGCGTCTCTTGCCTGTCCGAGAAAGGGATCGCATGCGCACGAGTTCTCCGGCGTTGTCCCGGGTACTGCCGCGCCCATGCGGGAGCCGGGCACGGCCGCCGCTACCATCGCTGCTGCCTCAAGAAACTTGCGCCGGTTCATGCGATTCGTTTCCCCTCAAAAATTTTCTCGTCGATGGTTATGCCCAGTCCCGGGCCCTTGGGTAGTTCGAAGAATCCGTCCCGCAGCGTAATTCCCGCATGGGCACTTGAGGATTGCGCGATAAAGAAGTTGGGCACGCTGGCCGCGGCGTGCAGAGCAGCGGCGTCGGCGATCGATCCCCCCTGATGCCAGGGCGCAACGTCTACGTAGTAGGTTTCGGCCATTGCCGCGAGCCTGCGAACTCCGGTGATTCCGTAATACAGCAGATCGGGCCGAAGCAGATCCACCAGGCCTTCACGCAAAAGATCCTGAAAGACTCCCGGATCGAAGATACTTTGCCCGAAGCCTAGCGGAACAACCGTCTCTTCGGAGATCTTGCGTATCGTTTCCAGGTTGGAAACCGGACATGGCTCGTCGAACCAAAGCGGATGGAGGTGCTGGGAAACCGCGGCCAGGCTGGCTGCGTCTCCGGGAGTTAGCTGGGCCCGCGCCTCAAGGGCAAAATCCGCATCCGGAGCAGCGTTGCGCAGCGCTGTGAGACGGGTGGCGGAAGCGTGGGCGAAGACGCTGCCCTGGTTACGCGCAGACGGGGTCACAATGGGGATCAGAAACGCACGGTAGCCCGCGGCGAGTTGTTTTTGAAGATCACTTTGCAGTTCCTCGTCCGAATTCCCCGAAAGCCGTACGATGGCGCGTGCCTTGTTGCGTGTGGGTCCCCCCAGCAGCCGGTAAATCGGCGCGCTGGTGGCTTTCCCGAGAATGTCGAGCAAGGCAATGTTGAGGCCGCCTCGCATAGTCGTTGGCGCCAGCCCATCCAACGCCTGATAGGCCGTCGCCGGACGTCCGGCAAGAACTTCGTTGGCTGCCTTGAGATCAGCTCCCGAAACGCTATTGCACTCTCCGTATCCAACCAGGCCGGATCGCGTGTGCACCTGGAGCACGGTGGAGGAGCCTACCTGGAATCCGCGAATTTCCGCGATCGAATGGGGCCCGGCGGCGTTTGTTGTTGAGGATGCAGCCTGGGCAAAGCGCACCAATCGTTCTTGTTTCAGCGAAAGCTTCATGAGAGCTGAGCCGAGCCTTTCTCCTGACACGCAAAATCACAATGGGACCGGTGGACTTGAATAATAAAACTTTTGCCGCCGAGCAGCGATTGTGGATTGGCTCGCGCCCGCAGGCCTGCGAACAAGACTGGTTACACCGTCGTCCAGCCCCGCGATGTTAGCATCACGCTGAACAGAGAATGGCGCCCCAAGCCCCGAACCAGACGCCGGCGGGTGTTTCTGTGCAAATACCGTTCGCTGCATATTGGGGCCTCGCCTTGGCCGCGACTCCAACGATCAGCCGGCTGTGAATCAGGGAGGACAATTGATTCCATTTGTGAAGGCGCACGCTTGTGGAAACGATTTTCTCGTGGTCCAGGAAAATCTTGCGGGCGCGGAAGCCAGGGATATGTTGGCGCGCCGGCTTTGCCACCGCAACCAGGGAATCGGCGCCGACGGAGTTGAGTTCCTGACCTGGGAGGGCCATCGGCGGGGGAAAATCCGGCTGCATAATGCGGACGGTTCCCTGGCCGAAATATCGGGCAATGGAACGCGCTGCGTGGCCGCTTGGATCGCGTACGAAACCAAGGGTGGCCGGGGGGATGAAATCATGCTCGAAACCGATGCCGGCCCGCGCCTATGCCGGATCGAGGACCGCACCGGGCAGCTTTTTCAGATCACCTCTTCCATGGGGATTCCTGAGATTGGCAAAGCGGATTTGACGCTGCGGGGAGGGAAGCGGGTCGAGGGCGCGGTAGTGTCCACCGGCAACCCTCACTTCGTGATTTTTGTCGATCGCCCAAAGTTTGGCGATTACCCGTGGGAGTCGATCGGCGAAGAGATCTGTCACCATGCGATGTTTTCCCCCCAGCAGACGAATGTGGAATTCGTGCGCGTGATGGCTCGTGATGAAATCGAAATACGTATTTATGAGCGCGGCGTTGGACCCACTTCCTCTTCCGGCACCGGCACCTGCGCTACGGCTTGCGCGGCCATCGCGCTGCGCGGCGCCTCACCCGTGCTGCAAGTCATTGCTCCAGGCGGAGCGCAAACCGTGGACTGGCAGGGGCCTGGTTCCGAGATCCGGCTCACGGGGCCGGCGGAGCTTATTTGTTTCGGCGAAACATGGTGAACCTTAATATTCCAGCGATCCGCCGGGGAGCCAAAGTGAACGTGCTCTCCCCGGCAAGCTACCCCCAACCGGAAAGACTGGCCACAGGAGTGGAAGCCCTGAGCCGTCTCGGCTTCCTGCCGTGGGTGGGACATCACGCGCTCAGTAAGGCGCACCACTACTTTGCCGGCACTACCCAAGCAAGACTCGAAGATCTGCACGCCGCCTTCCTCGATCCCGCTGCCGGCGCGATATTTTGTAGCCGTGGAGGTTACGGTTGCAACTACCTGCTCGGGGGCATCGACCTGGGCCTGGTGCGCGAACACCCTAAACCATTCCTGGCTCATTCCGACATGACCTGTTTGCAAACCTGGCTGCTCGATCAGCTGGGCCTCATCTCCTTCCACGGGCCCCTGGTGGCCGGCGATTTTTCTCAGCCCGAGGGCGTCGATGAAGCCAGCCTGTTGGCCGCGCTGGGCGGGGAGCGATGGTTTCTCGGAGAAGCCTCAGGGCTCCGTGTATTGCAGCCGGGAAAGGCCAGCGGAATTCTCTACGGCGGCTGTCTTACGCTCCTGGCCGCCTCGCTGGGCACTCCCTATGCGCCGCGGACTGAAGGCAAGTTGCTCTTTCTCGAGGACCGCGATGTGAGGCCTTATCAGCTGGATCGATTGCTGCGGCAGTTGGTGCTGGCGGGAAAATTCGAAGAGGTCAAGGGAATCATTTTTGGCGAAATGCTGGACTGCATCGCGCCCGGACAAAAACCCGGCATGCTGGACGAGGTCATCCTGCGCGTGTTGGACTGGTTCCAAGGTCCCATCGCCATCGGTCTTCGTTCCGGCCATGTGTCCCGGCGCAATGTGACTCTCGCCTTTGGAATTGAAGCGGAATTGCATCTGGCGGGTGCACCGGTGTTGAGCTTCCTGCAACGGGCGACGGAAAAATAACCCTATGGCCAAACACGTTCATCTCATCGGAATTTGCGGCTCAGCCATGGCTTCGCTTGCCGGCATGCTGCAAATCAAGGGCTATCGCGTCACCGGCTCGGATGCCGCCGCGTATCCACCCATGTCGGATCTGCTTCGCTCTCTGGGTATCACGATCATGGAGCCTTACGCCGAAGCCAACCTGTCTCCCCAGCCCGACCTCGTGATCGTGGGCAATGCCATCTCGAGGGGAAATGCTGAGCTCGAGGCTGTGCTCGATCAGCGCATACCCTTTCGTTCCCTGGCAGAGACCATCCAGCACGAATTCCTGTTGGGAAGAGAATCGCTGGTGGTGGCCGGCACGCACGGCAAGACAACGACGACCAGCATGCTGGCCTGGATTTATGAAGTTGCGTCGCGTATGCGGCCGGAGGTTGCGCCATCGTTCCTGATCGGCGGCATCGCGGAAAATTTCGGAACCAGCTTCCACGTTCGCAACACCCGGCCTTTCGTTCTCGAGGGAGACGAATACGATACTGCCTTCTTCGATAAGCAAGCGAAGTTCATGCACTACTTTCCCGACGTCCTGATTCTGACCCATGTGGAGTTTGACCACGCCGATATTTACGAGGACCTGGCCGCGGTCAAGACTGCGTTTCGGCGGCTGGTGAACCTGGTCCCGCGCCGTGGGCGGGTCATTGCCTTCGACGGCAGCTCGAATGTGAGTGAATGCGTGTCCAAGGCGTTTTGTTCTGTAGAGCGCTACGGATTCGAGCCGGGATCGGGGTGGCAGCTGCGCGATCTAAGCCATGACAACCGCAGCTCCCGTTGGAGCATTTTCCGTTCCGGCCGTGAGTGGCTGCAGGTCACGCTGCCTTTGCCGGGAGAACATAATGCCCTTAACGCCACCGCCGCGGCCGCCTTGGCCGCAGGGCAGGGAATTGATCCGGCCGCCATCGCCCAGGCCCTCTCGACGTTCTTGAGCGTCAAACGGAGGCTTGAAGTGCGTGCTGTGGCAGCCGGGGTCACCATCATCGATGATTTCGCGCACCACCCCACGGCCATTCGTGAGACCTTGAAAGCCTTACGCGCCGCCTATCCGGGACGGAAACTTTGGGCGGTGCTCGAGCCGCGTTCCAACACCTTACGTAGAAACGTGTTCGAACGCGAGTTGGTGGACAGCCTGTCTCTCGCGGACGGCGTCGTGGTGGCCGGCGTGTTTAAGCAGGAGAGCATTCCAGAAACGGAAAGAATGCATCCTGAGAAAGTGATCGCCGCTCTTGTGGGCTCCGGCCATGACGCAACCTTCTATCCCACAGCCGACGGCATTGTCGCGGGACTTTCGCCGCGGCTCGAGTCCGGAGACGTGGTGGCGATTCTCTCCAACGGCGGTTTTGACGGTATCTATGAGAAACTGCCCGCATACCTCGAGCAGCGGAGCTAAGGACTTGCTGTTCCGAAAGCGCAACAATCCTGGCCGATGATCCATGTTCAGTACTCTGACCATCCTTGTTACGTATATCCTTCTCGGCGTGCCCGCAGGCGCCATTGGCATTCCCTGGGCTTTGCTCACCGGCGACATCGGCCCCCTTTATCGCTGGAGCATGTGGATCGTGCGCACAGGATTGAGGCTGGGGCGCATCCGGGTGGAAATTACAGGACGCGAACACATACCTGCCCGGCCTGCAATCTTCATGTCCAATCATGTCTCCAACCTGGACCCGCCGATTCTGTTGCCGCTCTTTCCTTATCGCACTGCCTTCTTCATCAAGCGATCGTTGCTGAGAATTCCCATCGTCGGACCGGGGATGCGCCTCGCCGGATTCATTCCCGTCGATCGCGACGGACGCGTGGAGTCGGCGAGGGAGAGCGTCGAAGCGGCGAACAAAGTGCTCCGTTCGGGGGTCTCCATCTCGACTTTTCCCGAGGGGACCCGTTCGCGGGCTGGGCGGCTGCTGCCTTTTAAGAAAGGGCCCTTCTATCTGGCTTTGGAATCGGGCGCGCCCATCGTGCCTGTCTCGATCTGGGGAACCGAGCATATGATGATCAAGGGCAGCTTGCGCATCAAGCCGGGCACCGCCCACCTGACTTTCCATCCTGTCGTGGACCCGCGTGAGTTTGGAAACCGGGAACAGCTTGCTGAGGCCGTACGCGCAGCGGTCCTCTCAGCTTTACCCGAACGAATGTGGGGAGATCAAGACCGCCAACCGAAGGAGTGAGTGTATGTCGGGACTCGGTACGAGCTCCCACGCGGACACTTTTGCCCCTGAGGCTGCCTTTTCGGCTGATTACTGCTTGATTATCGCGTTATACCCATCCGCCAGGAGCTTCTGCTTCACAGCCGAAGCCTGCGTCCAGTCCGCAAAAGGCCCTACCTGCACGTGCACCAGCTTGTCCTGGGGATCGGATCGCATGACCGCGCCATAGCCGTGCTTCCGTAGAGCCGATATCAGTGTGTAGGCGTCCTCCGGGCGGGCCACAGCGGCAATCTGTACCATCGGCTTCCCGTGGGAGTAGGGAGGGGTATCCATGGGCGGCATGTATGCCGGAACCTGGATTACCTTGCCCGGCGCAGGCTTTTGGCTCGCCTGGGCGGTCGAGTTTGCCGGGGTATCTGCTTCTAGCGGTTCCCGCCTGGCCGTACCCTCGTTAGCCGTGTCTTTCCCGTTAGCCGTGTCTTTCCCGTTAGCCGTGTCTTCCCCATTAGCCGTGTCCTCTTTGACAGCAGGCGGGGGGCCTGTTTTGGCCGTAACCGGCTGTACGCTATTCGCTTGCTCTCGAGCGGCGGGAGGATTCACCCGCGGAGTCGCCGGATCCGGCGCCGGGGAAGGCGTGAGCGCATTCAGGGCCGCAGAGGCATCTTCCTTTGCCGCAGCCACACTCTCGGCTACTTTCTCCTGGGCGCCCCATCCCGCGCCCCGGCCCAGGGAATAGCCAAACCCGAAGAACACCCCACAGATCAACACGAGCCCGAAGAAAATACCCAATAACGAAGCCGTGCTCAGCGTAATCTCTGACGCTTTGCTTAGAACTTCCTCTTCTTCTTCAATGTCGAATAGGGTTCTCATCGCTGTTTCTGCCCTCTCCTACCATCTTATTGAAAAACGCCAACAGTTCTATCGGCAAAGGAAAGACGATGGTGGTATTTTTCTCGACACCTATCTCCGTCAGGGTCTGCAAATAGCGTAACTGAAGCGTGATGGGCTGGGTCGCGAGCAGGGCGGCAGCATCCACCAATCTTTGGGCGGCGCTGAATTCACCTTCGGCGTGAATCACTTTCGCCCGCTTTTCCCGTTCCGCCTCGGCCTGTTTGGCCATGGCACGTAGCATCGACTCCGGCAGGTCCACCTGTTTCACTTCCACGTTAACTACTTTGACGCCCCACGGAGCCGTATGTTGGTCTATGATGCTTTGAATCCTCTGATTTAATGCCTCCCGGTGCGAAAGTAGTTCATCCAGTTCGACCTCCCCCAGCACCGAGCGCAGGGTAGTCTGGGCAAACTGCGAGGTTTGGTAGACGTAGTTCATCACCTCGATCACCGCCCGCGAAGGATCGATAACCTTTAAAGTGATGACTGCGTTGACCTTAAGAGTGACGTTGTCGCGCGTGATGATGTCCTGCGGGGGCACTTCCAGCACTTCCTGCCGCAAGGAGACACGCACCATCTGGTCGAAGGGGCGAAAGACCAGGATTATGCCCGGCCCTTTGGGGGCGGAAAGAATACGCCCGAGCCGGAAAATTACGCCGCGCTCGTACTCCCTAAGAATCTTTACGGAATTAATCAGGTAGAGGGCAATTACGAAGATGAAGATCAGGCCGGGAATGCCAATGCCCATCATGGTGCGGGCCTCGCTCTCTAAATTGTACAGGATCAATACCCTAGAACTTGTCTCATATATGGGTCTGGGGCTTCTGGTTGGACCCTGAGCCCCGCTTCGGGCGGGTCTCATGCGCGGCCTCTCCGAAATTTGTCTATTTATGAGACCAGTTCTAAGCTTTTGCTTAACGAAGCCGTTCCACTAACAACGTCAGGTCGCGCAATGCCTGCACGCGAACCCTTTCTCCTTTTTCCGCCGGTGAGGCGGACTCCGCCTGCCAAAGTTCGCCGTTGACCAGTACCTGCCCACTGGGAGTGAGTGGTTGCATGACCACCGCGATCTGGCCGATCATCGCCTCCCCGCCCATGCGCACCTTGCTTCGCCGCGCGCGGATAGCCAGGCGCAAGAGAAAGCCGGTGATCAGTCCGAAGGCCAAGCCGGTGCTGAGAGCAGTGGCCCAGTGAACTCTCAATTCCGGGATAGGCGCGTCTACGAGCGTCAACGCTCCAAAGACCATGGAGACGATACCCGCTGTGGCCAGAATGCCGTGGCCGCCAAACTTAGCCTCCAGGAACAACAACACGAATGCGGCTGCCAGCAGCATCACGGAGGTGTAGCGCACCGGGAGCAGATTCAGGGCAAACAGCGCCAGCAGCACCAGGATGGTACCCAGAGTTCCCGGGACGATGGTGCCTGGAACGTTGAATTCCAGGTAGATAAGCAGTGCCCCCACCATCAGGACAAGCACGGCAAGATTGGGGTCAGTCAGCCGGTCCAGGATCTCTTCCCGTAGCGTGGGATCGACCGGTATGAGCTGCGCCCCGCGCGTGTGCAGCGTGGTCTTCGATCCGTCGAAGCGGGCTACGGTCCTCCCCTCCAGGGTATTGAGCAGGCTGGCGTCGTCGGGCGCGATCAGGTCGATCAACTTCAGTTGCAATGCCTCGCTGTCGCTGTAGGACTTGGAGGAGCGGACAGCGTCCTCGGCCGCCTGCACATTGCGCCCCCGGCGCGCGACGTAAGACCGCAAAAAAGCGGAGGTATCGTTCTCCAGCTTTTGCTTCATAGTGTCGTCGAGCTTGGGTCCTCCCTCGACCACAGGGTGAGCCGCGCCGGCGTTGGTCCCGGGGGCCATAGCCGCTATATCGGCGGCCTCAAGCAGGAAAAATCCAGCCGACCCTGCTCTGCTCCCGGAGGGCGCAACAAAAGCGATCACCGGCACCGGCGAGGCGATCACCTTGCTCACCATCTCTCGCATCGATTCGAGAAGGCCGCCCGGAGTGTTGATCTCGATCAGAACGGCATCGGCGCGCTGATCGGCCGCAGCCTTCAAACCGCGTGCCAGGTAAGCTGCGCTGATCGGCTGAATGGTGTCGTCGAGGTGAATCAATATCACTCGCGGCTGCTCCGCCTGACATGCCAGCGCGCAGCAGGCCAGTAACAGAACAAGCAAAACGCGTTTCATTCGGGTCTCACGGGACCTGTTGTCCCTTGCTTTCGATTTGCTGTTTGACCTTCAACGCAGCCGCGTTTTGCGGCTCCAGCTTGAGGGCACTGCTTACCTCTTGCGCCGCTTGCGCCTTCTGGTTTGCCTCGAGGTCGAGCCGGGCCTGGACCAGATATGCGGACGCATTTGGCGAGGTTTTCAGGGAAGCTTCAGCTTCCACGCGCGCCTCCTTGGCATCACCTTCGTGTTCTCTCACCAGAGCCAGTCCGGCATGGGCCTCGGCGTTATCGCTCTGCAATGCCAGCGCCGCCTGAAATTCACGCTCTGCTTCCAGAATCAGCCCCTGGTTGAAGAAGCGCATCCCGGTTTCAGTAAGCGCGGCTGTATGCTTTGCCGGCGGCTGCACGGCCAGGCGCTGTTCATCCATCTGCTCCATTTCGAGCGCCGCCTGGCGGAAGGAAGCCTCATTAAACGCCCGCTTGATGCGCTCCAGGGGAGCATTGTCCGCGGCTGCGGCGGGATCGAACGCCGCGTTGACTCGAGTGCTGGCTGGGCCCGGAGATGAGGGATGTGCCGCCTCGGCCCTAAGCGTGGTCTGGAACGTCTGGGCTTCGGTATCCGTGGGCCGCAGTTTGAGAGCTTGTCCGATCGCCCGCTGAGCCCCGGCCACATCTTTCTTTTTGTTCAAGGCCAGGGACAGATTGAACTGGTAGTCCGGATCATTCGGGTCGGCAGCCACAGCCTGCTGGAAGAAGGAGGCACCATCCAGGCCCCTGCGGCTGGCCGCGACCCCCTGGTTATTGACCACTTCCGGCAGGGGCAACTGCTTGCTCACAAAAGCGAACGCGTCTTCAGCCTTGACATAGCCGCCGAGATAGAAATAAGCCAGGCCGCGAAGGAAATCCGCTTCGAGCGCATGGGGATCGTTGCGAGACAATCGTCCCAATGTAGTGGCTGCCAGGTCGAATTGTTGATTGGCAAAATAGGCTTTGCCCAGGGCGAAGAGCGCCGGCGCAAAGCCCGGGTCCAGGCGCACTGCTTCTTTCAAGTGGCGGACCTGCTCGCTGGGATCGGGCTCGACCATCCCGCGTATGTAATTTTCGAAAACATCCTTCCGCAGGCCCGCGTCCGCGGCAAGAAAAGTGCTCCGCGCGACGGCGAGCTTGGGATCGATCTGTTTAGCCAGACCCCAGGCCAGGCTGTTCAGAACATCCAGCAGATGTCCCATGTCCGCCTCCTCCTGGAGAGGGGCAGACATATGGAGCGCCTCCACGGTAAGGATTTGCGCCTTGATCTGAAAGCGCGAGCCGCTGGTGGAATACGAACCCACAATGACATGGTCCGCATCCAGGGTTTGCGCCAGGCGAATCGCGCTGGCGCGAGACGGCTGGAACGTGGCCGGTAGCCCCAGGTGGTCGAGTGCATACAGCCGGTCTTCACGGCTGATGGGCATGAAGCCGGCCGAGGCGAGGCGGCGGTTCAGCACTTCCGGTACTGCCTCGCTGACCCAATCCAGGCTTGGCTGGTCGCTGCGGTTGTCAAAGGGGAGAACCAGCAGCAACTTGCCCGGCGCCGCCGCTGCCACTGCGCTTTGCCCGCTCATCCGGCAAGCGAAAAGCAATGCCAGCATCAGCAGCAGGGCCGGCGCAAAAGCCCCCATTTTTTGAGCCTTGAGCACACCCCAGTATAGTTCTCGGGGATGCACACCGGGATTATCGAGTCCGGCCCCTCAGAGTGCGCAGTTCTCGCGCAGACCCCGTTGGCAGAGACTCAGCGCAAGCTAGCGACCTGGGGACGATTGAAGTGAAGGACGGCGGCCCACTCCCCATCACGCTCATCACGCCACACAACACTTCCCCCGAGAAGATGGGCAATCGCGCCCGGTTCCAAATCGCGATGAAAATCGAAGAATCGGGTGTCGAGTGCCTCGTTGCGGGCGCCGAGATCCATCCACAGGCGAGGAGGATCGTATTTAGTGGAGAAGGCGAGGCCGGTGCTGAATTCCTGGGTAGAAGCGGCGGCTTTTTGCACTTCGGGCAGAGAGAAGTTGGCGACCGCCACCACCGGGACAGGCTTCTTAACGTAGCCCAACTCTGGCTTGGTGAGCTCATCGGTTGCCGGCCAGGCGGTCAGCACCGTGCTGCCCGGAAAACGAGACACGATCTGCCGTATCGCCAGCTGATGCAGCCTGACCACGTCGGCGTAATTGAGGTTGTCTTCCGGCGCGAACTTGTAGGGCGGATTCACGAATAACCCGATCACAAACGCAGCTGCTGTGAGCAGAACCAGACCCCACCAGTAAGGCGCACGGCGATAAAAGGTGGAGACGCACAGCAACAAAACCAGCGGGTATAAGGGCAGCAGATACCGGGTCAGCAAAGCTCCCCCGAGCACGGAAAAGAACAGAAGATTGGCCGCGATGACGATGTAAAGAATCGCCTGGTTTTCTGGAGCGATGCGCGGCCGCAGGGTTCCATCCCGCTCCCGCAAAGGCAGCAGGAACGTAGCTGCCAGCATGCACAGTACCGGTACAAACATGTTCATATGCGCCGTAAGCTGGAGAACGCGATGCGCCAGCGCAAGGAGAATGCGCAGGGGCGAGAGCGTGGACGTCGCGTTGTAGCGCAGGAATTCAGGGTTGCCAAATAGAAACCCGGTGCGGTGCTGAACCCAGGCATACCAGGCCACCAGCGTGGCCGGCGGCAGCAGCATCAGCAGGCCGGCGTATAAATGCCCGCGCCCAACACCGGGATTGGCCCGGCTCCTGCGCCGGCAAAGCAGGAATTCCCAAAGAGCAAGCGCCAAGGGTGTAACAATGGCTGTTTCTTTGCACCACGCGGCGGCAACGAAGCAGGCCGCTGCTGCCGGCCAGTTCGCCGGCCGCCGCCCCGGGACAACAAAAACCAGCCCCCACAGAGTCGCTGCCGCGGCAAACATATCGGCATGGGCGAGAGTGCTTTGGGCAAACCAGACCGGATAGATCGCAGTCAGCAGCGTAGTCGTGGCTGCCACCCGTAGCCGGCCGTTCAGCAGCATTCCGAGGCGGTAGACGGCCAGCAGCGCGATGGCGGTAATCAGGCACATGGCCGTGCGGGTCACCGCCGGAGTGAATCCCGATTTCCACCACAGCGCCAGGTAAAGCGAGGGAAGTGGAGGATGCCCGTTGGGCTGAGTGGTCGAAGGAATCAGGTCGCCGGTGCGAAAAAAGTCGTAGGCTGCGGGAATATAGTAGCCGGCTTCATCCCAGTAGTAAGGAAGCCGGAGCAAGGTGAGGTGCGAAAGGTACACGCCCACGAAGAGCAAAGGAAAAATAAGCCTGAGGGGCAGCGAACGGTCAAACTCAGATTGCTCGGCCACGAGTCTCCGAAGGCGCTGCATCAGGCTGCGCAAAAAGAAGGTTGCGGTTGGGCCGCCCTACACGATGTAGACGGCTCGCTAGTGGACTGGACCTTGAGGCATGATCGGGGGCCGGGGTTCCAGCGCGATGGCGCCGAAGGCCTGCTCGTATTGCAGCAGGTTTTGCTCGAGCACGCTGCACAATGCTTTTGCCTGTTGCGGGCTCAGATAGATCGTCTGGAAACTATTGATGGTGATCTCCTCGACCGTTTCCTGGTAGGCGGTGCCGAACGTGAGGCGAAAATCCCACACGCTTTTCTGTACCTGAACGCTGTTAGCGTATCCTTCGCGGTAATCGGGCGTTCGTACCAGGGCGATCTTCGGAGTCTCTTGGCTCATGGGCTATAGACTAGCCGATTTCCAGGGCTCAGGAAAAACGCATGCCGAGCCGGCAGCCGCCGCTCCACTCGAATTCCCGCAGGGCAACCGGAGCTGTCGATTATGATCGTTGTCGTGGCCGACGAAGTGCGAAAGTGGCGAAATTGGCAGACGCACCAGACTTAGGATCTGGCGGGGAAACCCGTGGGGGTTCGAGTCCCCCCTTTCGCACCAATCATTTATAAACAATAACTTGCATCGTTAGGTACCATGCATGACGCCTTTTTGAGGACGCGTGCTTTGGTCAACCTATCGGTTTCCTCGGTAAAGGGTCCTGATCAAAAGCTGGGATGAGCACGACAATCCCTTCCACCTAAGCTCCGATACTGTGAGGCATACCTGGGACGAGACGGCAAACCCAGGGGACCGCTAAGCAAAGAACGCGGCCAGTGGCCCTGTCATTAAAAACACGCCTGGGGATCACCCTTTACGGCGGTTAGATTGTACCCACATTCAATGTGCATGTTTTGGATTTACCAACGGTGTCGGTGGGTTCCACTGATTGGATTGGGAAGTACCCAACTTGTGCAGGCGCAGTGCGAGGCCCAACATGCAGATTGCGCTGAACCCAAAGTAAAAGCAGAACCAAAGAAAAAGTGAAGGGTGATAAAGCCTACGTTCGAGCCGAATCCAGTCGTTCGCCAAAGCGAGAAACGCCAAAGCAAAACCTACCGACGCCGCCCCAGCCAAGCCAAAGAACCACTCGTCCGCGACACGACCCCGCAGGGTCCGCGCGATTGCCAATGCGAGAATACCGAAGGTCATTGCCATCACCACGACCAGAAGTTCGAAAAATCGAACGCTGAGCGGTCCCCTCCAGAAGAGCGCCATCAATCCGTACAGGCTGAGCACGAGGCCATTCGCTAGCAGAAGCCAGGATATGCCCTTCGCGGATCTCCAGATGCTGGCTGCGATAGTGCAAGCGCCTGCCGCCAGGGCGAACCTATTGACAAGCATTTCCACGCCCCTATCCCCGTAGACATTCGGGGTAGTGTCGTAAATGACTAAATAGATGACCGACGCTATCGCACAAAGAACGCCCGTCAGTGCTAACAACCACCAATTCTTAGTCAGAGTCTGCATCAAAGTACACCTCCCTGGTCATGGTGGACTTATTGCTTCAGGTCATAAGGTTCGTCGCGATCAGGGTACTCCTCGTGCACAAGAATTAGGAAGCGAGAATGGCGGGCGATTCTAACGCTGCGAGCATATACTCGTGGGAGGCGGAGAGATAGGCGCTTGGATTCTCGGAGCGGCTGGGGTTGCTGGGCTTAGTCCAACATTGATCCGTCAAAAAACATAGAAGCGGGAAACATGGAACCGACCGAACTCCTCTTGAAGCTTGTAACCTTGTTCGCGCTTTTGACGTTGCTCCTGCCTTCGATGCGTAACGCGTTGATCGAAGCGCTCAACGAATTCGCCAACAACTTTCGAGGCGGTCCTCCCAGTCCCATGCATCCCTCGCCAGCCGATGACGCCGCTCTGCTTCGGAAACGACGTAGCAGGCGGTAAACTCGCGCGCTATGGAATCTTGTCGAGAGTGCGAAGCGATTCTCCTGGAATACCGAAGGGCCTACCGTGACTTCTGGCTCAACGCGAGCCCAGAGACACGGAAGGTGTACCAATCGGTTGCGAACATTATTGGAGGGACCGAGGAAGACGTGGTTCGCCTAGAGGGTGTGGCTCCGCCATTTCGAACCCTGACCGCAGAACAGTTTTCCACGGAGCGTTGGCGTCAGGGTGGCCCCTATATGGGGACATCGGATTCGAAACGGATACGTGATGTGATTGGCAGGAAGATTAATCACCAAAGGACTACGGGCCATTTCGTGAA
Source organism: Acidobacteriaceae bacterium (assembly GCA_049800615.1). Lineage (GTDB taxonomy): Bacteria > Acidobacteriota > Terriglobia > Terriglobales > Acidobacteriaceae > PALSA-350. The sequence goes on from JBARKD010000101.1 coordinate 24,589, forward strand.
GTTTCCAATCGGGGAAGGTTCTAGTGAGGCTGACGAAGGAGAAAGTGACAGCAGGTAAGCAGCAGAGTCTTAACTTTTCCGTCAGTTCCCTGAGGATTGGGACGGTTGGGAAGGGAATGATCCCATGATACCGTTCTGATCGCCGTTACAACCCCGTTACGCCTGTATTGGCGCGCCCTGCGGGTAAGCATCGATTTCGGAAGTGATTGAAAAATTGGAAGTTATTGAATCAACAGGGTGGGACGTTTT
>JBARKD010000102.1:0-3360 GCA_049800615.1 Acidobacteriaceae bacterium
GAGCAGCGTTCAAAGGGTGCGGGGATGACGGCGGCGTTGGTAGGGGGCCTGATGGGTGCACCGTATATGCGCTGGGCAAGGCGCACAACCCGGGAGGTGCTGGAGAGCCTCACCAGAAACCCTGAACTGACGGGAGTACTAGCCGCCCAGTGGGGCGACTACGGATTGCCGTTACTAATCGGCGCCCTCTCATAATGCGTGAGGTGGCGATTTCGCAACATTCAAGAAATCAGAAAATGGGGACCTTGAAAAATCAGCGATTGACGAAGCCAAGAATGAGCTTTGCATTCTCACCCATATAACGGCTCATCCGCAGCTCTTTGCCGCTCTTCAAGATCACTTTGTGATAACCGTTGAACCAGGGATGAATTTCCTTCACCTGATAGATGTTCACAAGCGTTGAGCGATGGATTCTCGCAAACTGCTTAGGGTCTAACCTGGCTTCGATGTCCGATAGAGTACTACGAAGCTCATAGACTCGCTCGCCGAGATGCAGAAGGGAGAGATTTCTGTCCGCCTCGATCCAGTCGATATTCTTCGTCTCCACTAGAAGAATGCGCCCGTTGACTGGCACGGCGAACCGATCCTGATAACGCTGTTGTTTCTGGAGAGAAGCCAACGTCTGGATTAATTGTTGCGCGTATCCGCCGTCCGCGGCACTCACGAGTCGTGCTTTAGCGCGCGTTACAGACTTTTCCAAACGTTCCTTGCCAAATGGCTTCAGAATATAGTCAACGGCATTGGCTTCGAAGGCGTCGATCGCATAGTCTCTGTGCGCCGTCACGAATATTGCGACGGGAACCTTTTCCCCCTCAAGAGCTTCGATAACTTGCAGCCCTGTCAACCCCGGCATATGTACATCGAGAAAGATCAGGTCCGGCCCTTCACGATTGATTGCTTCAACTGCAGATACGCCATCTCCGCACTCGCAAACAATCTCTATCTCTCTGTCGGTTCGTAGTCCCCGCAGTATGCTGCTTCGCACGAGCGGCTCATCATCAATGATGATTGTTCTAACCGTCATAGGGATAGAAGAGCCTCCTTGGCCGAAGGGGCGGACGAAGTCTTCACAGCAGGCATCGTGATGCTGCACACTACACCACGCGGGTATCGATCAGCTATGAATAGAGCGGCGGAGTCGTTGTACATCTGTGCAAGCCGCAGTCGTGTATTGGAAAGGCCAACGCCGAAGCCGGCCCCGTCAGCATCTACGTTCTTGGCAAGGACGCTATTGTGGTTACTGATCTCCAAAACCAACAGCCTGTCTTCGAGCCTGACGCAAATCTCGACTGTATCTTCACCAGGATTTGTCGCGATGCCGTGTACGATGGCATTCTCGATGATTGGTTGTAGAAGAAGACTTGGAACTAAGCAATCATGCGTTTCTGGATCGACGCGAGAACGCACCGTGAGCCGATCTTGAAATCGGGTCTGCTGAATGCCCATATAGAGATCCACCAGGTGTAGTTCGCGTTGCAAGGTAATCTCCTGTGAAGACTGTCCCTCCAAAAACACCCGTAGTAGAGAACTCAGGTCGAGAAGCATTTGCTCTGCCGCTGCTGGATTCTCTTGGATTAGAGCACCGATGGCATGAAGAGTGTTAAAGAGGAAATGCGGATGGAGCTGCATCTGCAATACCTGCAACTGCGCTTGAGCGAGTTGTTTCTCCAGACGGGCTTCGCGCAATTCCCTCTTGCCCGCCTCTCGATGGTACGACAGTACCTGGGCAAACCCAATAACGGCCCAATAGATCCCGATGTCTATTGCCACTTCCTGGGTAAGGTATAGCCTTACGTACCGTCGTATGGACCAGTGGTCCGCATCGAGGAAATGCGTCAACACGGCCTGAAGGTAAATCGCAATTGCGACGACTACGACACTTGCGGCCAGGTACAAAGGCAGCGATACCCAAATACGGCGTGGAAGAATCGGGTGCTTTGCCGCCAGCCATAGCACTAGCGGCGTTAGTGCCGTCCACGAATACCAAAACTCTACACCCCCTCGCACGTAGTGATCCCATGGGAACACTTGCTGCCCATGGAACGAGGCGTAGGTACGCCACTGGATGGCAAACACAGCGGCAGCAACAGTCCCCAGGAGGAAGATCCATAGGGCCAGAGCTATCCGGTACTTCATAGAGGGCGTGATAGGCATTGTGGCATCCGTCCTGAAACCTGAAAGGTCGCCAGTTCGATTTTAGGTCTGCTGGCCTCCCAAAGAAAGGGTGCTCAAGCCGCCTTCTACGATCCGTCCTGTCATACCTACGATTCGTCCCGATTCTCTTTATCACTCGCAGACGGCAACCATATGGTTGAGGAGTTCGAGGCGTTCACCGCCCGCATGCAGAGTGAGAAGAACCGCGATGTTTACCAACTGGGCGAACAGAATCATATGGACTGCAATACTGCTTCCCTCAACCGCTCTCGCTCAACAGGGCTGTCCACATGGGCTGCGAGTAGCAGGCACGATCACAGATCCCACTGGAGCAGTCATTCCTGGTGCGGACGTTCAGGTGGGTGCTGCGAAAACGACGACTGATGCAAGCGGCCATTACGTCGTCCCATGTGTTCCGGCTACATCCGTCACTGTCACTGCGACGGCTGCTGGGTTCGCACTGGCGGTAACCCGCGCCCATGCCCAAGCGGGGTCTACCGCTCGCGTCGATCTTCACTTGGCCGTGGCCAGGGTCCAGACTGATGTGCAAGTGGGTGACGAACCAACTGCGATGAATGCAGACCATGGACTGGGAGCAATGACTCTAAACGCTCACGATGTACAGCAGCTAGCTGACGACCCAGACGATTTCCTTGGGGAACTCCAGATGCTCGCTTCTGTCGCCGGAGGAAATCCGGCATCTGCAACAATCCGAGTAGACGGCTTCCAGAACGGGAGCACCCTGCCGCCAAAGAACTCCATTGCCTCGATTCGGGTCTCTCCGGATTTCTTTTCCGCCGAGTACCAGTGGCCTCCCTTTAATGGCGGTCAAATCGAGATCACTACCAAGCCGGGGGCGGACCGCCTTCACGGCGCCCTCTTTTTTACAGATAGTGACGGCAGCTTTAATGCCACGGATCCGTTTTCTATTACTGCGACTCCTGCGAGCAAACGCCGTTACGGGTTCGATTTCTCCGGGCCTATGGTTCGAAAGAAGAATGGCTTCTCCCTCGCGCTCGAAAAGCGGGATATCAATGAATTCAACGTCGTCAACGCAGTATCTCTGGATGCGGAAAACCAACCCGCGCCCCTCCAGCAGACGATTCCGGCTCAGCAGCGCTTATGGATCGCCTCCGCACGCGGAGACTGGCAAGTAACGCCGAACGATGTCGCGAGTGCCTCATTATCGGCTACTGTCAATAGCGT
>JBARKD010000103.1:0-9011 GCA_049800615.1 Acidobacteriaceae bacterium
GCCAAACGTGGGTCGGCAAACCCAGGCCGGCCGTTTGAAACTCGAGAGTTATCAGACGGCGTTCGGGTTATCCACGGGGCCCTTGTGCTCGGCAAATTGTTTGCGGAGACTTTCTTGCGCGTCCGCAACGCTTTTCATAACAGTCAAGGGGACCTTGAACTCGCGATTGCAGCAAGTGCAAATTCCGACAGCCGGGACGGTCCCGAGCCATTTCGACACTCGAAGATTACGCTTTGGCATGCTCCGGCTCCCTAGCACTGGCTCCCGTAAGAGATCGTAAAGTAAGGTCGGTTTCTATAGCGAGGCGGGCCATCAGTACGGGTTCCGCCGTATTGCGGCCACTGTGCTGGACTGGGTATCTTTTAGACGCCACCAATCGCCTTTCTTTTCAGTACATAGCGCATATTCCCTCATTGCGTGAGTTATGGATAGTCCTGGGCCCAAGGAACTCGGCGATGAGCTCGAACGCCTGATGCGAGAGCAGATTGAGAGTCTCACAAAACAAACCTTCTTAGGAATCAACCCGGAGGACTTAAGCCGGGAAAAGCAGCGACTGGAACGCATCCGGGAAGTTTCTGCCGATTATCTAGCGGCTTTGAAAAAAATTCACCCGTAGTCTCTGCCCCGAGCAGCGCCCGAAGTACTTTATCTGGCGTAAGGCTTTATGATAAACAGGATAGGCCTGTTTACGCGACCAAATGGCGCTATCGTCTAGGGGTTAGGACGGAAGATTCTCAATCTTCAAACCCGGGTTCGATTCCCGGTAGCGCTACCAACAACTTATAGAGAATCAGGACAGTCCAGTTGCAATTAAATTGAGAATACCGCCCCGGGCGCAGAGCAGAGCCCGTGCAGGCTGCCGCTTTTGGACAAATTGGCACAGGCTCAGTTCCCGAGATTGTTTCTTCCAACCGCAACGACTCTTGGTACCTGTGAACGAACGAAATTGTGCAGCAGCGTCAGGGACTCCTGTCGGTCCCAGAGAAACGTATATACGCGGTTGCTCCCTTCGGCAATCACGAACGAAATTTGTATCCGCCTGTCGTCACGATAAAATACTTCGACGGGAACTCCACCTGCATCGCGCACCGTTTTCTCGGCTTGACCCAGTTCTGCTGGTCGGTCCTTCTGCTCGTCTCCCATCACTTGCCCCCCGCGGTTGCGCGCTTCACCGCTTTCTGTTCAGCTTTATAAAGCTGTTGTTCCATTTCATATTTCAGTTCTGAAACTGCATCTTGTAGGTTATGGGCAATCTGCTCTACCTTTTCGAACGCTTTTACAAACTCAGTCTTCGCCATGTGTGATCCCTCCGCAGCCACGATACGAGAGCCCTTGCTGAGCAGCCAAGTTACCGACGTACTTGGTATGAAGGAGTAAAATTCTCCCTAAGATCGGCATTAAAGCTTGAAGGCAAAACCTCAAAAACGGAATATCCAGCAGCACTACGTACCCGCCTCTTATTTGGCCGGATTTACGCCCGACAGCAATCGCGAATCTCAGCTCTTCGTCTACGAACGGAACACGGGAAAAATGTTCCGGACGGCACCCGACAATGCCGCCAAGCGCCGGAACTACTACAGCATACCCTTGCCGGACGGTTCGCATGATGACAGGCTTGACGTGATGATTACGGCTCTCGAAGGACAGGCGATGCCGAGTCTCCGCAAGCTGCAAGCAGGTGACTACAGCTTGTCCACGTTCGAGAGGGCGCTCCTCGCCACGTTTATTGGGTTTCAAGAAGTTCGGACGCCTTGGATGCGCCAGATGTTTCACCAGATTGAAGAGGAAACTACAACATCAACGATGCACTTTGCAGCGAACCAACCCGGTTACTTTGAGAAAGTCTTTGAGCAACTTAAAGCCGAAGGCGATAGCGCGGATGTGACGCCCGACCAACTCCGAGAAGCGCTGCGGGAGGGACGAATCAAAGCGAAAGCGCAACCCCACGCCGGGTTGGACCTTGTTGCGTCGATGGGCATTTTTCTCGGGAACTTCTACACGCGCATGCTGTGGACTGTGCTCCGCACAACCGAAGGAGCTTTTGTTACGTCCGACACACCAGTAGTTCGAAGAGACCCTGAATTCAAAGGTGGCATCTATGGCGGGGGTCTGAAGAGTTCTACAGCGCAAATGTGGTTCCCGCTTTCGAAGCGGACGTGTCTCATTATCAGTCATGACACAGAAGGTGAAAACAAGTTTTTTGAACTCCTTGCCGCTGGACGGGGACAGGAAGCGGAAGCTATCCAGCGGGCGCTTCCTCCTATCCGGGAGCGTGAAGCACGACAGTCTGTCGTTGATGCTGTCAACCACCAGACCATCACGAATGCTGACCGCTTTGTATTCTCTCCATTCGAGTCTGCCGACATCTCGGCAAATCTATATGGCGAATCCCAAAACGTGCGGATTGTGTTCTCACCGCCATTCCCTATTAAGAAGGGCGAACAAGGCACGCCGCCTGAAGAGCTGTAAACTGAGAGCCTCCGGCGCCACAAGTTGCTTCTCACCTTGCTGGCCAGCGTTCATCAATCGCCTTCAGCAGTTCTTCTGCCCACCACACAGCATCCGAAATCGCCGCAACCGTTGCGGGAACGCGTCGGCGATCTGCCTCAATTCTAAAAATTCTGTTTATATTCCGGACAGTTCCGCAACAGCCAACTGGCCAAGCCTATGAGTTTTCAGGCACATGACGTTTGGCTAGAAGCTTGCCAGAGGAAGGTCGATGGCTGTGGAGTTTCCAAGCATCTTGTCACTCTTTGGATCGCCCCATGGCGTCCCTCACATTCACCCTGGCAGCGCCGAAGGCGAAATGTCAGGGGGTTTCAGCTCGAAGGCTGCACACGCAGTTGAGACCAATCCGGAAATTGTATCGGTTTGACCAGTACTTGGAGATGACTACCTATGCAAGTTTCGAATCGTGCTGAATTGCATCTCGTTGCCGCTTCGACCGCGATGGGTTCCAGCGCAAGATCTATTGTGTTGGTGTGCCGCGCCGTTCGACGCATGCTCCTCACGGCTTCCGCCATACTCGGCGTGGGGCTTGGTTTGAGTGCTCGAGCGACCGCGCAGAGTTGCACGAATTATGCTTGCTATCAGGTGTCGTGCCTGGGTAGCGCGACGACCTCGCTCAGCGGAACGGTTTACGCGCCAAACGGCACTGATCCGATTCCGAATGTCATCGTCTACGTTCCCAATGGGACGGTGGAAGCGTTCGTCGACGGACCGGCCAACGATACTGAGACATCGCTGGTGACCGGCTCACCCCTGGTCATCACGACTACCGCAGCCAACGGAACCTTTACGTTGCCTAATGTGCCCGCGGGCACCAGTTTCCCGCTCGTGCTCCAGGCCGGCAGATGGCGGCGGCAGTTGACGGTTCCGTCGCTGACTTCGTGTGTCAACACGCCGGTGTCGAATTTCAATCCAACCAACGATGTTTTCGCCAGATTTCCCCAGACGCAAACCGAGGGCGATATTCCCAAGATGGCGTTGGTTACAGGCGCAGTGGACGCTCTGGAATGTTCGCTCCGCAAGATCGGCATCGCGGACACCGAGTTCACCGACTACACCGTCAATGCATCGTCGCTCTCCAGTCCGGGGCGCATCAGTCTGTTTGAGGGCGTCGGAAATTCCGGGGTCAGCGCAGGCAGCACTGTCCACACGGAAGATCAGCTTGTGGGCAGCACCAGCAGCACAATCAGCGGGTCGCTACTGGGAAACTATAACGTTCTGCTGCTTCCATGCCAGGGCACGAACGGGTACATGGGTTCAGATGGACAGGGCAACGCCATCACTTTCGCCGGCGAAGGTGGGCGCATCTTCGCTACCCACCACAGCGTCTTGTATCTGAACCAGGATGCCTCCATTGACGGAGCCGCCGACTGGAGAGGCTTAACCAGCGACTCGATCGGCTCCGGCGAAGCTACCATCGATACCAGTTTCTCCAGCGGGATGACGCTGGCCCAATGGCTTCAGGATATCGGCGCCACCAGCACTCTGGGCCAGGTCGCCATGACCTCGCTGTTCAGCGATCAGACCGGCATCAACGCGCCGACCCAGTCCTGGGCAACGTTCAATACGGCGGAATTCGGCGTGTCTAGCCCGATATTGCAACTCTCTTTCTACACTCCGGTCGGTGCGGCGCAGGCGGATCAGTTCGGCCGGGTGATGTACAACGAATATCATGTGGACAATACGTCCACTTCCAGCTCCGTTACGTTTCCCACCGAATGCACCGGCGGCCTGGCTAAGACGGCCGCCTTCACCGCGCAAGAACACATGCTCGAATACAGTTTGTTCGACCTCATGAACTTCGCCGTGCCGGTGGTGGCGCCGACGGTGTCGATCGGTATCACCAATAGTCCGTTAACCTTTACGGGGGGCGATTCCGGAGATACGGTCACCATCACGGTGGAAAACACCGGCAGCTCGCCTATCCCCACCACACCGGCCGTCGACTTGGCGGTGTCGCTTCCCGCAGGTCTAACGCCGGTAGCCATGACCGATTCTGGCGGGCTCTGGAGTTGCAGTGTTTCTACGCTCACCTGCACCCTGACGTCGGCCTGGGGCGCTGGCGTGACCGATGCGGTCACTATTACCACGGGCGTAGCGGCTAATGTGAGCGCGGGCAGCCCGTCAATGGGCGCAACCGTGGCCAGTACAGGTTTTTCCAGCAACGTGACGAGCCCCCTCACCTTGAGCGTAGCGGCAGCAGCTGCGGGAACTGTGACCGACGTGGGAACTTCATCCGCCGGCACGGTGAATCTGCAATCGACAGCGCCGGTATCGGCAACCTTTGCTATCAGTGCCGGCACGACGGTTGGAACCATATCGGTCGTCACCCAGGGCGCAACGGGCCTGGATTTTACCAACGCGGGTTCGGGAACGTGCACCACAACAACTTATGGCTCCAGCGCCACCTGCACGGTGAACGTGACCTTTAGCCCCACGCATCCCGGGCCGAGGGATGGGGCCATCCAACTGCTCGATGGCAGCGGAAATCTGTTGGCGACGCAATACATAACCGCCATCGGCGTTGCTCCTCAGGTTGTTTTCTCGCCCGGCCTCCAGTCCGCTCTCGGCGGCGGATTCAGTCAACCCGGCGGAGTTGCGACTGACAGCAACGGAAACGTCTTCGTCACTGATAGCGGACATAATGCGGTGAAGGAAATACCAAGCGGCTGCACCAGTTCGAGCTGTGTCACCACGATTGGCGGCGGCTTCAGCTCGCCCCAGGGAATTGTGGTGGATGGGGCCGGCAACATCCTGCTCGCCGATAACGGCAACAATGCAGTGAAAAAAATACCAGGCGGCTGCACCAGTTCGAGCTGCGTGACCACATTGGGGGGAGCGATCGGCTCACCTGCCGGCGTTGCAGTGGATGGGAGCGGCAATGTCTTTGTGACCGACTCCTCCGATGGAATCCTCTTCGAGATTCCTGAGGGCTGCAATACATCGAGCTGCTTGGTAACGCTTGGCGGCGGCTTTGGCGTGCTTGATGGAGTTGCTGTGGATGGAAACGGGAATGTGTTCGTGGCCGACAACAGCAATGCGGCGGTGAAAGAGCTTCCGAGCACTTGCCTCACCTCCAGTTGCGTGAGCACTTTGGGCGGCGGGATCAGCCAACCATACAGCGTGGTGGTGGACGCCAGCGGCAACGTTTTCGTAGGCGATCAAGGCAGCTCCGCAGTAAGAAAGATTCCGAGCGGCTGCACCACATCGGCTTGCGTGAGTACTCTCAACGGAACTTTCTCCCAGCCCTTCGGCGTTGCCCTCGATGGGAGTGGAAATCTTTTCGTCAGCGATGCCAGCACCAATGTAGTGGCTAAGCTGGATTTCACTGATCCCCCGACGCTTACGTATGTTTCGACGCACGTAGGCTCTAACAGCAGCGCGCAATCCGTGACCGTCAGCAACGACGGCAACGCAACTCTGAACTTTAGCTCCTTAGGCCTGATAGCTCCACTCGACTTTCCCAAGATCTCCGGCAGCGGAACTCCGCCAGATTGCGCCGATAGCGGCACAGTGTCCGGAGGCGCGAGCTGTAACCTCAGCCTCGAGTTCGCGCCGCAATCGACTGGCTCCCTGTCGGAATCGTTTGTGCTGACCGACAACAATCGGAATGTGATCGCCGCGACGCAATCGATCTCCCTGAGCGGTATGGCGACGGCCGCAGTCTCGGCCGACTCGACTTCCACGGCGTTGGGAGTCCTCCCCAGTTCGCCAATCGTGGGCCACGCGGTGACCATTACCGCGACGGTCAGCGACACGACTAACATCGGTACGGTGCCGACCGGCTCGGTGATTTTTAGCGATTCGGCGAGCGGTAGTCTGAATGGTGGCACTGCGGTGGTACTGATCTCTGGCGTGGCGACCCTGCCGGGAGTAATCCTGACCGGAAGCGGGACGGCGCACACCATCACAGCCAACTATCAGGGCGTGTCAGGTTCATTCCTGGCCAGCAGCAACAGCACAACCATCCACACCGCAGGCCTTTCCGCAACCACTACGACATTGAACATTGCACCCGGAAGTTCCGTTGGCGCTGGGATTGCGGTAACGCTCACCGCAACGGTAGCACCCGACCCCACTGGTTCGCCCACGGGAACCGTCAGCTTTTATAACGGCACGACTTTGCTCGGCACCGGGACCGTTAACTCTTCCGGTGTTGCGACTCTCACAAGCAGCGACTTACCGGCAGGATCACTCAGCCTTACTGCCGTCTATTCTGGCAATAGTGGATTCGCCGCTTCCACCTCGCCCGCCGTCAGCGAAACGATAACGACGGCGTATGAAGTGACCGCTCCGCCCGCTCCAGTTAAGGCTGCTTCGGGAAGCACAGCAACTTTCAATATTAAAGTTCCGCCAGTCGGAGGCCCATTCAACCACTTAGTCACTCTGTCAGCTTCAGGACTTCCGTCGGGTGCAAGCGCTACGTTCAATCCGCCCGCGGTTACGCCGGGCAGCGCTGGAGCCCCCGCCGTGATGTCCGTACAGCTGGCCCCGATGATTGCGGGCATGGTCCCAACCGGCACTCCTCCCGCGCCGCGGTATCTATTTCCCCTCGGATCTTTCAGCCTGATGTTTGCGATTTGCGGCGTGCTCTGCGAATGGCGGCGGCCGAAGGCTCTGCGGCTCTTCGTCGCGACGACAGCTCTTGCGGGAGCGACCCTGATGTTTACTGGCTGCGGCGGCGGCCTCCCAGGAAAATCGGTTGCGCCGGAGGGACGCTATGTGATCACAGTCACCGGGACAAGCGGGACGTTGCATGCATCGACCACGGTTACGTTGGTGGTGCAGTGATGACTTTCCTACAAGGACAAGTCCAAGGACAAATCGACATGCGGAAACCGATCGAAGCGATCATGCTGTTCGGAATCACTCTGGTGCTGGGTTGTTTGTCCTTGCCTCATGCGGCAGCTCAGAATGCGCCAGGAATCGAAGCCGGAATTGACTACAACTACCTTCGCACCAACGCCCCTCCGGGAGGCTGCGGTTGCTTCTCGATGAACGGCGGCGATGGCTGGGTTGCTTTCAAATTCGCTCACTCACTCGCGGCTGTCGGGCAGATCGCCGCTCAGCATGCTTCGAATATCGGCGGATCGGCGGACCTTACTTTTACGTCATATCTGCTTGGGCCACGCTATAGCAGGGCAGTGACAAAGCGCGTAGTGCCCTTCGGCCAGGTGCTGTTCGGGGGAACGCACGCGGACGGAAGCCTGGCGCCAGGAAGTGCCGGCGTTATGGGTTCACCTAACTCTTTCGCGATGACAGCCGGCGGAGGACTGGATGTCGGAGTTAGCCGGAGGCTCGCCATTCGTCCGGCCGAATTGGAGTACTTCCTGACTCGCTTCGCCAACGGCGTAAACGATCACCAGAATAATTTCCGCTTCAGCACTGGCGTCGTCTTCCGCTTCTGAAGTGGCCAGAAGTCTGCCTCTAGGATGTCAGCCGTAGTCGGTCGAGTTGTTGAATCACGGGCGAACTGGAACAGGACCAAAGGACTCGCGGGCAGTACCAGTAAACACTCAAAGGGTTGATGAGCGTCTACTCGTAGCGCAACGCCACCATGGGATCGACCCGCATCGCACGCTGAGCTGGGATGTAACTGGCGATCAGCCCGACAGACGCAAGGACCAACGATGCAACACCAAACGCGATGGCGTCCGTGGCGCGCACACCGTAGAGCAATGAAGAGAGCAGGCGCGCACAGGCAAATGCGCACGTGATCCCGAGCACGATACCAATTGCGGTAAGCTGCAACCCGCACCCCAACACGTGGCGTGCGATCTGCCCGCGTGTTGCACCCAGCGCCATGCGCAGCCCGATTTCACGAGTGCGCTGTGCGAACACATGCGATAGAACTCCATAAATTCCCACCGAGCATAACAAGATTGCTATCCCGGCAAACATTGCCAGCAAAAACGTGTCGAAGTGGGCTTCTTGCAGCGTGCCCTCAATCTTTTGCTGCTCGGTCGAAAGTTGGTAGATGGGCACGCCCGGCGCAATCAAGGCCACGGTAGTTCGCAAATCGTTGGCCGGAAATGTAGCCTCTCGCGTCCGCATTACTAAGTCCATGGTGCGCCCGATCCAATCCCAAGCGTTTGGCGGCATCTGTGTTAACGGAAGGTAAAACTCGGGCTGGACTTGGCGATCCAGTCCCTGGGCACGTACGTCTCCGACAACACCGACGATCTCGTGCCAGACCGGATTCATGCGCCCTTTCGGCCCATGATCCTCGCAACATGCGAAACGCTTGCCGATCGGGTTCTCACCGGGCCACATCGTGCGAGCAAGTGTCTCGTTGACGATCGTAACCAGCGTTTTGTCACGCGTGTCCTGAGCGGTGAAGTCGCGTCCAGCCTTCAACGGCACACGAGCGGTTGAGAGATAGCTCGCGGAGACGATTTGTAATCGCGAGTTAACCAGGTTCGCTGGATCAAGCGCCTTGCCTTCCGCGATGAGGCCGTTGCTGCTCCCGCCGCCTGCGAGCGGAGCACGGGAGACTACTGCAG
>JBARKD010000104.1:0-2646 GCA_049800615.1 Acidobacteriaceae bacterium
CGGCATAGCCATCGAACTTTTCCGGGACCTGGGTCACCTGGGAGTATGCATCCAGCATCACCTCGGCGGGGAGACGTTTGATGACGTAGTGGGAGCCATACTTGTCGTCATCGGCATTTTCCTTCAGAGGCGTTGAGGAAGCCTGATAGGTCGCCGACTGCATGATGGTGCGGATCAGATAATTTACATCGTAGTTGTGCGCGACAAAGTCCTTGACCAGCGCATTGAGCAGTGCGTCGTTGGTGGCGGGGTTGGTGTCGCGCATGTCGTCTACCGGCTCAACCAGGCCCCGCCCAAAGAAGTTACGCCATATCCGGTTGACGATGTTGCGGGCGAAGAATGGGTTCTGGGGCGAAGTAAGCCAGGTGGAAAAATAGAAACGCGTGTCGCCCGGCGCTTCGTTGGCAAGCTGCTTGGCATCGAGCGGCTTGGGAGGCAACACCATCATGAAGCGATCATCGCTGAACTCGCCGGTCGGCGCGGAATAGACGGTGACGTTGTTGAAGAGGGGGCCTACCGCGGGACGAGCGCCGCTGGGCGCGAAGGTCTTCAGCCGCACCCGCGCGAAAAGGTTGGCCATGCCGTAGTAGTCCTTCTGAGTCCATTTCGCCAGAGGATGATTGTGGCAATGAGCGCAGGTGATGTTGATGCCCAGGAAGGCCTGCGCCATGTTCTCCGAGATGTCCAGCGGATCGCGGTGGATCAACCAATAGTTAGCCGCGCCGTTCTCGACCGTGTTGCCGGTGGCGGTTACGATCTCGGTGGCAAACTGATTCCACGGTTTATCGCTGGCGACACTGTTATGAATCCAGTTGTAGTAACTCCACATCTCCTCGTTGGAAAGGTGGTTGCTTGAAACCAGCAGCAAGTCGGACCACTTATAGGCCCAATAATCCACGAACTCGGGGCGCTTCATCAGGTCATCGACCAGCCGGTTTCGCTTCTCCGGCGAGGGATCTTTGAGGAATCGCTCGACCTCCGCGGGACGGGGCAGGATGCCCGCTGCATCCAGATACGCCCGGCGCATAAGTTCAGCGTCGCCCGCGGCGGGCGATGGCGGAATGTGCAGCACCTGCAGGTGTTTGAGAACTGCGTCATCAATATAGTTGTGGCGGGGCGCCTTCTGGAAGACCGCTTCCTCCAGCTTCCACGGGAACGGAATGCGCAACCGGGCAAAGGCGACGTGGCTTTGGTACCACACCGTGACCGGAGCTTCGCCGTTGCTGTGCATGGTGACACGACCGTTATTGTCGACGGTAGCGACGCCTTCGTCACCACTGTCATACTTGGCCCAGCGGGTCACATCCGCAGTATGGCCGTCGGAGAAGTATGCGGTGACCAGCAGTTGTTGTTCGGCGCCCGGGCGCAGGGAGGCTTCCCCGGGCAACACTTCGATTTTGGTAACCCGCGGGTCGGATTCCTTAGGCGCCGGCATCGCCTGCGCAAGCCAGCCGGCAATCACTTTAAACTCCGGCGAGTCAACGGGAAATCGCCTTCCGCCTCCGTGCGGGATGGTGAGGGTGGGCTTTAAGAGGATCAGGCTGCGCGCGGGTTCCATCACTTCGGTGCGCCGCGCCAGAGCCTGATGGGTGAGCGTGTAGTAATCCACCTCGGGGTCATAGCCGCGCAAGGTAAGCTTGAAGCCGTTCTTTCCCGCCGCTGCGCCATGACAGGGACCTGAGTTACATCCCATCTTTGTCATGACCGGCAGCACATCGTTGCGAAAACTCCAGGCAGTTGCGGCCTCGAAGTCCTTGACGTTCACGGTTGCAACGGCTCGATGGCCCTGAAGCGTACCGGTAATGGTCGCTTGCCCGTCACCCTGGGGAAGGGTGAAATGGTCTTTGTCGACGATCGCGACCCTGGGATTCGATACCGTTAAGGTGACCTGTGGGGTAAGCTCCTCCTGATGTCCGTCGGCAAACGTTCCTTCGACCAGCAGGCGCTGGTTATAGCGCGGCCCCAGAATCGAGATCGAGGAAGGTAGGATCTCAATCCTGGTGAGCGAAGCCAACGATTGCCCGGTGTGGACTGCTGCGACAATGGAGGCCTTGTGGGCCAGCGGCGTCGAGGCCGCCGCAGCTTGAGGGTGGGAACCGCCGAGTGCGGGCTTTGCCTGCATCTGCGCGGAGGCTTGAGAGGGCGTCTCGGCTAAAAACAAAGTGGCGCCCAGGAGAGTAAAGGCGCCTACCAGAGCCGTAACCAGAAGCGTGTTGCGTGTCGTCATAGCCGTCCTATTCTTCGGTCACCGGACGCCCGGCCACTTCGCGATCGGTGCACGCGCCCAGCGTGGCTGGTGCAAACAGTGAGACCAAGCCCAGTCACCCGAATCAAGCTCCCGATCGCCCTGGACTGACAATTCCTTTAACTCGAAGTTTCTCCACCGGCATACCTTGCATCAGGAACCCTTTAGATCAGCAAATCGTTGATCGGTTCAAATCCGTGGTCCACGACCCGCACTTCGCGGCCCTGCGGCGTCTTCAATATGGTGTCGATGGGAACACCCAGGCACTTATAAACAGTAGCCGCGATGTTGGCGGGCATGACCGGTTGATCTTTGGGCGCCGCCCCGATTGCGTCCGAGGAGCCGACTACCTGTCCACCCTTGATTCCACCTCCCGCCATCACCACGGTCCAGCACTGCGG
>JBARKD010000105.1:0-1785 GCA_049800615.1 Acidobacteriaceae bacterium
ATGCCTGAACTGACACATGCCTGAACCGGGAAACGCGCAGACCGAGACCCATCCCATTGTTTGCCTGATTACGGCGGACAAGGATTTTATCGGCGGAATCGAGCCGGAACTGGCCCCCTGGTACCGGGTAATCCACCGCAATCATTATGAAGACGCGGCCATATGGGTTCGTGAGCAACGAGCCCGGGTCGTGGTGGTGGACATCGATACCGAGGGAGATGAGGCTCACGCCGGAGTCAAGGTTCTGCGCGAGCTACGCATCCTGGAGCGCGGCCTGGTATTGATCTCGCTTAGCCGCTCCCGCGCCCGCAGCGTAGAAAGGCTGGCCATCGAGGCAGGCAGTGATGCTCACTTCCACAGCCCCATCGATCTTTCCGAGCTGCGCCTCGAACTCAAGACAACGCTCGAAGCCCGGGGCGAAGAGATGGAACGGGCCCGGATGCAGCAACAGGTACTGGAGCGGAGCAAATTCCAGGACCTGGTGGGCTCGAGCGAATCCATGCGCCGGGTATATGACGCCATCTCGCAGGTAGCCGACAGCCGCATCAACGTGGTGGTCCGCGGCGAAAGCGGAACCGGAAAAGAGCTTGTCGCCCGCGCCATCGTCGCCCTGAGCAGCCGGCGCAACAACGCCTTCATCAGCCTCAACTGCGCGGCTTTGCCGGAGAACCTCATTGAGTCGGAGCTTTTTGGTCACGAGCGCGGTGCATTTACCGGCGCCAACGGGGCAAAGCCGGGCCAGATTGAGCTCGCGGATGGAGGCACGCTGTTTCTGGATGAGATTGCCACCCTCACCCTGCCCCTCCAAACCAAGTTGCTGCGCGTGCTGGAAGACCGGCAGGTACAGCGATTGGGCGGCCGACAAAGCCGCAAGATCGATTTCCGCCTGATCTGCGCAACCAACGAACCGCTGGAGGAGATGGTGCGCAGCGGCAGGTTCCGTGAAGACCTGTACTATCGCATCCACGTGGTGCCGATTCAGTTGCCGCCATTGCGCGAACGCCCGGGAGATGTCCCCGTTCTGGTGGATTACTTCCTGCGCATTCACCTCACGGCCAATGGGCTGGCGCAGAAGCGCATCACACTCGACGCTCTGACGGCGCTCGAGGAACATCGCTGGCCGGGCAACGTGCGTGAATTGGAAAACCTGATACAGCGGCTGGTCGTCACCATTCCAGGCGACACGATCGGGCTCGAACACCTGCCCCAGCAGCTGGTGGCGCAGACGGTCAGCGCACACGAGGCAATTCTGCTTCCCCAGGCCGGCGTGCGTTTCGATGATGAGATCAGGGATCTGGAGGTCGCTTTGCTCGAAGCAGCTCTTCGCCGGTCCAACGGCAGCAAAGCCGCCGCCGCCCGGCTACTGCGTCTCGACTCTCAACGCATGAAGTATCTTTGCCGGAAATATTCACTCTAGTTTCGTCTTGGGGTTAATTATTAAACCCATATGGGTTAATTTTTTACCCATGCATGCCCTGGACGAGTCTCGTCTGCCTGCCAGGTTGGGCAAATCAGCCGGGAAACTCGATATTTGCCGCGAACGCGCCGCAGGAAAGTTTGGCAACTCGCTTGCAATAGTGAGTGGCGTAACGCAGCTAAAGCACAACTGGAGAAACCACGATGGCTATGGAGAAGAAACCTCTCGCAGGCAAGAAAGCAGCCCCCACCAGCAAGAGCAAGACCAAGGGGAAGGTCGATACCAGCAAACCGGCCTCGACCAAGCTTGTCGCAGCCATGAAGAAGCTGCCCCTCTGAGAAGGCGGCACGTTCACCGTGCCGTTGGGG
>JBARKD010000106.1:0-2878 GCA_049800615.1 Acidobacteriaceae bacterium
CGGATAAGCCGTTCTTCCTCTGGTACAACTCAACCGCCATGCACTTCAGGACGCACCTCGCCGACAAGAACCGCGGCAAGAGCGGCCAGGACGACTACAGCGATCGCATGGTCACCCACGACGAGCAAATCGGTGAGATCCTCAACAAGGTTGATGAGTTGGGCATTGCGGATAACACGATCGTCATGTACTCCACAGACAATGGCCCGGAGAACGACACCTGGCCCGATGGCGCAAATACTCCGTTTCGCAGCCAGAAAGACACCAACTGGGAGGGCGCATGGCGCGTTCCATGTTTCATGCGCTGGCCGGGTAAGATCCCAGCGGACTCGGTGTTGAACGGCATCGTTTGCCACCAGGACATGCTGCCCACATTTGTGGCCGCCGCCGGCGATCCCGATGTAAGCACCAAGCTCCTTACAGGTTATAAGGCCGGGGACAAAACCTTTAAGGTCCATATCGACGGGACCAACATGCTGCCCTATCTCACTGGCCAGGTGAAGGAGAGCCCCAGAGAATTCTTCTTCTATGTCAGCGATGACGGTGGGGTCATGGCGGTCCGGGTCGGCGACTATAAGTTGGTGTTTGAAGTGCAGCGTGCACTTTCAACAGCCGTTTGGGCAGAGCCTATGGTGAAGCTGCGGCTTCCGCATATCTTTAACCTGCGTCGCGATCCGTTCGAGCGCGCCGACTACAACTCCAACGTCTACTATGATTGGATGATCGATCACGTACCCCAGCTCTATCAATGTCAGGCAATCGTGGCGGGGCAAATAGAAAACTATGTGAAGTATCCGCCTCGGCAAAAGGCAGCTTCCTTCAACCTCGACACGGTCATGGCTTCGTTGCATCAAACGCAGGCCGCCGTGGCAGGACACAAATAGAGCTGGCGAACAACAACCCGTAACCAGCTCTCCTGAACCTGCTAAAAATGATCGACTGAATCTCCATTAGCAGGGCGTAGTTGACACGTGTCCCCGGCGGCCCACGGACCGCCGGGGACTTTTTTCGGATAGCATCTCTCCATGAACCAGTCGGTCGAACAACCTTGTCCACATCCAGATGTAGCAGAGCAGGTCCAGGACTTTTACGACCGCTACCCCTACCCGGCCCCGGTCGAAAGTCTGGATCAATATCGCCGCGCTTGGCAGGACCCCCGAAAACGCCGCGCGGATTACCACCTGTTTTGGCCTGACAAATCTTACACAGAACAATATTCTGTTCTTATCGCCGGCTGTGGAACATCGCAGGCCGCGAAGCATGCCCTGCGTTGGCCCGGAGCCAAGGTGACCGGCATCGACCTCAGTGCGACCAGTGTGCGATGCACGGAAGAACTCAAGCGGAAATACAAGTTAGGGCATCTTCAGATTCATCAACTGCCTATTGATCGCGTGACGGAGTTAGGGACTACCTTCGACCAGATTGTCTGTACCGGAGTTCTCCATCATCTCGCGGACCCCGACGCCGGACTCGCAGCCCTGCGGGGCGTGCTCAAACCAGACGGGGCCATGCATCTGATGGTGTATGCGCCGTATGGGCGGACGGGTGTCTATATGTTGCAGGAGTTCTGCAGACGAGTTGGCATCCGCGCCACCAACCAGGGCATCGGGGATCTCCTCTCTACGCTGCGGGCGTTGCCGCCGGGCCATCCGCTGGAAAACTTGCTGCGTGATGCCCCGGATTTCCAGCAGGCGTCCGCGCTGGCCGATGCGCTCCTGCACCCGCAAGACAGGGCCTATTCCGTGCCTCAATTATTCGATTTCATCGGCAGAGGACAGATGACATTTGGCCGGTGGGTAAAACAAGCGCCCTACTCCCCTCGATGTGGCTTGTTGGCGCATCTCCCTCAAGCCTTGCGGATAGCCGATCTCTCCCCGGCAGAGCAGTTCGCAGCTGCGGAGCTTTTTCGTGGAACCATGGTTCGCCACAGCGTTATTGCCTATCGGAACGATCGTCCGAGCCTTTTCCGACCGATCAGTTTTGCAGGAGAAGCATGGCTAAGCTATGTGCCTATTCGTATGCCAGAAACGATCTGTGTTCAGGACCGGCTACCCGCTCTCGTCTTGATCAACCAAAACCACACCTACACGGACCTTATTATGGCAATCAGTGCAACGGAGAAGCGCATGTTCGACGCCATTGACGGAAACCGTAGCATTGACGACATTGTGGAAACAATGCCGCGGTCCACGCCGGACCAGCTGCAACGGGACGCCCGCACCTTCTTCGAACGGCTCTGGTGGCATGACCAAGTGGTATTCGATGCATCGCGATCCTGAGCCACGATACTCAGCACGGGAGTCCGTGTTCACCAAATCGATTCACATTTCTTTGTCTCAGAGAGGTAAACTTTGGCTTATTTATGAATTCTGTCCCGCTTGTTCCCTGGAGAGCCGATTGGCTATGGAGTGTACCGCTCATTGTTGTGACGGTCGTCTTCCACTCCTATTGTCTTCGGCTGCTCAGCCGGGGATTGCTTACCCTCCTAAAGGCTGACCGGAAAAAACGTCTTACCCATGCCCTTTCTGTCTTTGTCGTTGGGGGATCTTCACTTTGCGCTATATGCCTGCACGGCCTTGAAGCCGGCATGTGGGCCATCGCTTACCGCTTGCTGGGCACACTTGGCGGCGACCGGAAGGACGCTATGCTGTATTCGATAAGCGTCATGACGACTGTAGGGGGCACGAATCTCCACCTGGAGCCCGGCTGGCAACTCATGGGACCACTCGAGGCATTAGATGGATGGATTCTGTTTGGGCTTACGACCGCTTTTTTGTTCGCCGTCATCCAGAAACTCTGGTCGCTCGAGCACCCATAGCCAGGAGGATTGTGACGATACTCTAAAACGGCCCCTGGCGCAGCAGAACGCCATAAAAGG
>JBARKD010000107.1:0-4427 GCA_049800615.1 Acidobacteriaceae bacterium
TCCAGGCCCTCTCCGCAATTCTCGGGGGAACCCAGTCCCTGCACGTGAACGGCTACGATGAAGCTCTAACTCTGCCTGGCGAGGAGTCGGCACGGCTGGCGCTGCGCATGCAGCAGATCCTGGCTAAGGAATCCGGCGTATCGCAGACCGTCGATCCCTTGGGCGGTTCCTATCATGTCGAATCGCTGACCACAGCCATGGAGCAGCAGGCTCGCGAATGTCTCGACCAAATCGATGCGCAGGGAGGCATGGTGGCCGCGATCGAACGCGGCTGGGTTCAGGGGAAGATTGACGACGACGCCTACCGGGATCAGCAGGCGGTAGATTCGGGAGAACGGGTGGTGGTAGGGCTCAACCGCTTTGCCGGCGGGGACGAGACCCCGGCGCACATCCAGCCCGACAACGAGCGGGTGGAGCGGGAGCAGATCGAACGGGTGCGCGCGTTCCGTCTGCACCGGGATCCAATCCGCTGGCAGGCGGCACTCGACCGGGTCATCGAGCATGCTCGCTCCTCGGCAAACCTGATGCCGGCCATGCTGCAGGCGGTCGAAAGCTGCGCAACCGTGGGTGAGATTTCGAACGCGCTGCGCCAGGTCTTCGGCGAGTTCCGAGCCAAGGACCTGCCTTCGGCCGGTTAAGCGAGGCAATGGCCGCTCCGTTTTTTGTCTTTTAAGGACAAAGCGGCCGCAGCTCTTATTCTCTGCGCAGAGCCCTTGTCGGATCGACGCTGGCCGCCCGGGCCGCGGGAATCGTACTCGCCAGCAGGGCTACCCACGCCAAGCCCAGCGCCGCTGCTCCGTAGCTTACCCCGTCCCAGGGCTTGACCCCATAAAGGGAGGAAGTCAAAGCCCGTCCAACCAACATCGCCAGAGGGATTCCCGCGAGCACGCCGGCGGCGGTCAGAAGCAGGCTCTCCTCGAGCACCATCCAGACAACCTGCTTCCGCCGGGCGCCCAGTGCCATGCGCACTCCAATTTCCGCAGTGCGCCGGTTCACCCGATAGGCCAGCGTGCCGTAAAGGCCGGTAGCGACCAGGACCAGTGCCAGCAGGGCGAAGCCCTCCGCCAGCCGGGCAAACATGAGCTGCCGGGAAATGGTGCTTTCAAATTGCTCCCGCTGGCTTATCGGCTTAATCAGGGGGACATCCGGATCTAATTGCGCGACCACCTTGCGAACCTCGGGAAGAATCGCGAGCGCATCCCCCCGCACCCGCATCTCGACATTCATTGCGCCTTCGGCCGGCGCCTGGGCGTAATCCCACCAGGCCATGGGAATCGGTTCTTCATCCATGCTGCGATATTTGTGGTTCTTGACCACCCCGATGATGGTCATCCCATTCACCTGGTGTCCCAGAGGGTTTTGGCCGGGCAAAAAGCGCTGAGCAAACAGCTCATTCACCACGGCCACATGTTGTGACGTGGAGTTGTCCGCATCGGTAAATTCCCTTCCCAGAACCACCGGAACTCCCAGGGTGTGGAAAAAATCCGGACCAATATCGTTGTTCCGCATCAGGTCGGACGTCCCTTTGCTCACGTTGGGTGCTTTGCCGTCGACCTCGGCGTTGTCGTTGTTGGACCACCCGGAGCCCAGCCTGGATAGCATCACCGCCGTCGACTCTACTCCCGGTAGTACACGTAAGCGGCGCTGAAGTTCCTGGTAAAAGCTCACCAGCTCCTTCTCGCCGTAGAGGCCCTGCGGATTCAGGCCAAAGACCAACAGCCCGTCGGTGTCCATGCCCAGAGGGATGTTTTTGAGGTTTTCGAGCGTGCGTAAGAGCAGGCCGCCTCCGACGAGCAGCACCATGCACAACGCCATTTGCAGGGCAACGATCAGCCTGCCGGTGCGTGTCCTGCCGGCATCCTTGCCGGAGGTGGCGGCGGAGCCTTTCAGCGCCAGCTCCGCACCGCCCGCGAGGGCGACGCGCAACGGCGCGAGACCGAACAGAACGGCGGCGAACAGCAACACGCCCAGCGTGAAAAGAAGCACGGTCGTGTCCGGAGCCAGGCTCGCTTCGATCTGCGCCCACGTTCCCAGCAACCGGGTTGCGATCTCGGCGAAGATCCACGCCAGAATGCCTCCGGCCGTTACCAGCAACAGGCTCTCAGTCAGCAACTGTCGCAGTAGCTCACCCCGTCCCGCACCCAAAGCCAGGCGCAGAGAAAACTCTCTTTGCCGGGACGCATTGCGGGCCATCAACAGCATGACGACATTGGTCAGTGCAATCAGCAGCACCAGTGCGACCATGGCCATCAACATGTGCAGCGGTTTACCGTAGAGGTCGCCATATCCCGGGAAATTTTTGGCTTCGATAAGACTCAGCACGGGCAGCTTTTCTCCCTTCATGGGAGAACCCAGCCCCACATACGCCGCAGCCTGAAAGACATTCTGCAATTGGCTTGCTGCTTGTTCGCGGCTCACGCCCGGAGCCAGCCGGCCGATCAACACCAGGCACCACCAGGTGGGATCCTGCTGGTATAGCTTGCCCTGCGCTGGCGGATTCCCGAGCACATTGAATTCCGCTCGATTCTGTAGCGGGATCCAGAAGTCCGTCGACTGGCCCGCCTCGGTGCCTTCGAACCCCTCCGCCGTGATACCGACGATCGAGAACGGAACTCCTTTAACGAAAAGTGTCTTGCCGAGAATATTGGGATCGCGGGCGAATCGCCGCGTCCAGTAGTTGTAGCTCAGCACCGCGACGGTAGCGTGACCGCCTTCTTCCTCCTCGAGAAAGCCGCGGCCGCGTGCCATTTTCACGCCTAGCCCGCGAAAGAAGTTACCGCTCACCATGTCGGCCTCCGCCAGCTCCGGCTGGGCGCCGACGCGCACGTTCACCTTGTCCGTGGAAAGCGCGCCCACTGCCATCACGTCGCTCAGTGCGCCTCTCTGCCGGCGCAGCGCGTCATAGACGGGATAGGAGAAGGTCTCGTGCGTGTTGATGGTGCCGGTGCGCTGCGGCGCATCGGAGGTGCGCAGATAAACCACCGACTGCGGATCGGTGACCGGCAAAGAACGCAGCAACACAGCGTTCATGACGCTGAATACCGCGGTGTTCGCGCCTACGCCCAGGGCCAGCGTCAAGATCACGGTCAGCGCGAAACCCGGGCTGTGGCGCAGGCCGCGCAGGGCGAAGCGCAGATCGCGTCCCAGCCTGTCCATCCAGAGCCATCGCCCTTTGAGGTAAAACCGCTCCCGGGCCGCGGTGACATTGCCGAACGCGCGCCTGGCTTCGGTGTGAGCCTGCTCCTCGCTCCGGCCCTCGCGCTTGAGTTCCTCGGCTTCGAGCTTGAGATGGGCCTCAACTTCCGCGGCGAAATCCTCGGCACTCCGCTTGCGCTCAAACATGCCTACGCCTCCTCTCCGTGCGGGCTGTCAAGAATCAATCCCATGGCCCGCGTCAGGCGCCGCCATTGGCTCGCTCTCTCCACCAGCCGCTCACGCCCTTTCTCGGTCAACGCATAGAAGCGCGCCTTGCGGTTGTTTTCGCTGAGGCCCCATCTGGCGCGAATCCACTTCCCTTCCTCCAGCCGCTGCAGGGCCAGATAAAGCGAGCCGTGGTCCACCAGAAAAACCTGTTCGGACTGGCGCTGAATGGATCGCGCGATGCCCTGCCCGTGACACGGGCCCATCACCAGGGTTTTGAGGATCAACAGGTCGAGCGTGCCCTGCAGCAAAGCCATGCGGTCGTCGTTGTTCTCTTGGGTAGGCATCCGTCAGGAGTATGATCCGTCTACGGGTCGGATGTCAACCCGAAGGGCTGGGATGCTTAGAGGATCCCGCTCAGAGGATGTTGACCGCGCGCGCCGCCAGTAGCGCCAGCGTGGCCAAAGAGATGCCGGACTGGATCATCATCAGGCCTTTGGCCCAGCGGGAAAGGACCGCGGTATCGGTGGGGGAGAACGCTGTGCTGGTATTGAAGGCCAGGAACAGGTAGTCCACAAATTTAGGCGACCAGTCAGGATTGAACGCTACCTGCGTGTGCGGGCCGAGTGTCATCTGGGGGAACAAAAAGTCTCCCTTGGTGTGGCACGTCTGCAGACGGCGGGCATGGGGTCCTCCCGCATCCAGGCGCCAATACCAGCAGCCGAACACCAGGATGTTCGTCAGCCAAAGGGCTGCCGCCGCGTGCAGCAGCATCAGGGGCGACAACTGGTGCGCGGGCAAAGAACGCACCAGCAAGGAGACGGACCACAGCATGGCCGCGGTGACCACCCCCAGCAGCAGGAACCCGAGTTTTTGATTCAGGTCATACGAGCCGCGCGCACGCGCCACCAAGACCGGTACCAGCAGGACGGCCACAACGGCCAGCAGGAGCCAGGAAGGCCCAAAAGTCAAAGGTTCCGGCAGGGAGAGATGCAGTCCGCCTACCGCGAGAACCGCGACGGCGGCCGGCCACGCGGGTTCGGCCGGTTTCTCATGCTTTTGTATTC
>JBARKD010000108.1:0-7348 GCA_049800615.1 Acidobacteriaceae bacterium
ACCAGTCCCTTGCCGCCTTTGAAAAAGGGCTGGAAGAGGACGACATTAACATCGCGCCTTCGATGATCTATGCCTACGCAGCGCTCCAGGAAGGAATCCCCTTTGCCAACGGAGCGCCGAATCTGACTGTCGATCTACCGGTGATGCAGGAACTTTCGCGCAGGAACAGCGCACCGATTACCGGTAAGGACTTCAAGACCGGACAGACGTTTATTAAAACGGTGCTGGCGCCGGCGTTTAAAGCACGGATGCTGGGAGTGAGCGGTTGGTATTCCACCAATATTCTGGGCAATCGCGATGGCGAAGTGCTGGACGATCCGGAGTCCTTCAAGACCAAGGAGGAATCCAAGCTGAGCGTGCTGGATTTCATCCTGCAGCCACAGCTTTACCCCGACCTTTATAAGGACATTTATCACAAGGTAAGGATTAATTATTATCCGCCAAGGGGTGATAACAAAGAGGGTTGGGACAACATCGACATTTTCGGATGGCTCGGCTATCCAATGCAGATCAAGGTCGACTTTCTCTGCAGGGATTCCATTCTCGCGGCGCCGATCGCGCTCGATCTGGTGCTCTTCCTTGATTTGGCGGCACGAACTCCGGAGCTGAAGGACATCGGGATCCAGGAGTGGCTGAGCTTCTACTGGAAGTCGCCCATGACGGCGCCCGGGCTTTATCCGGAACACGATCTCTTCATCCAGCTGATGAAGCTCAAGAACACGTTAAGGCATATCCAGGGTGAGTCGCTGATCACCCATCTTGGCCTTGAGTATTACGACTAGCTCCCGGCATAGCGGAAGATGTGCAGGCATCCCACCCTTCGCGTACGTTGCGAGGGGTGTCGAGAGATAACTCAGGTCGAGAGCAAGGCGATGACCGCCGCGTCTCGCCCGCCGACGCTCACGGTCACCTTCGCGCCATCGATGGCGACGCTCTGTTTGCCCCAGAGATCTTTTCCGGACGTGTAGTGAGCGGCTGGCGACGCGATCGTTACGTTTACCTGGCGTGTGGTTCCGGTTTGGTTGGTAACCCAAAGGTAAGTTCCACCGGGACCCTGGTGAAGCCTGGCTTGCACGCTGGTATCGTCGATCCTGACGTGGGGAACTGCGCCTGCCAGGTCCAGCAGGCCGGCGAAAAGATCTTTGGTTGCCGCAGCGCGGTGAAGGAAATAGCCGCCTCCGGGAAACGAGCCAATCAGCAAAGTGCGTCCCTTGCCAAAATTGTGTTCCACCGCGGCAATGGCGCCATTGGAGTAATGCCCAGCGGCTTCGCCACCATGTAACTCGTAATCCTGGCGGAAGTACCTTCCGTATATTTTGAAACTCTTAACTTCCAGCATGAGATCGTTCTCGATATCGGGCGTGAACTCGACGAAACTTTCGCGTGCTCCGAATACCTCGTCCAGACCGTAGTTTGGTTGCACCGTCCCCACATGGCCGTGATCGCCAAAGTATCCAGGCAAGCCCTCACTGATCAGGGTGCCGCCCTGCTCGACATAACTGCGCAACTTCGCGACGGTCTCTTGCTTCAACATGACGGGGTAGGGAAGGTAAATAATTTTGTATTCGCCAATGTTGTCGAGGGCAACAAAGTCGGGCTGGATGTTGGAATCGAAGAAGGCTTGATACGCGCCGCGGACCGATTGCGAATAAAAATCCGTGTCGCCCTGCTGCACGTAGTTGAAGATTTCCGATTCGGAAACGAACACTAATCCGATGTCGCCCTTGACCGGGTTCGATTGCCACAGGCGAGGGTGTTCGTTGGCCCAGCGTGCGATGCGGCCAGCCATTTCCGATCGCGGAGTCTCTGAGCCATCCATGGCAAAGGGGCTGAAGGCTCCAAACAAGGGGCCGTCCAGAAGAGGACGCCAGCGGCAAAACAGAATGCCCTTAGCCCCGGCGGCACACGAGACAAGATTCCAAATGCGAACGTCCTCCGGGTCAGGGATGCGGCCATCGTCTCTCGGCCGATCTATCACCTGGGGCTGCATCCACAGGGGACCGCCCTGTGCTTCCGCATGCCAGAACGGCTTTCCTCTTGCTCCGGCGCGCACCAGATCAACGGCCTGATATTGTTTCCAGGGTTGATCGCCCTGCCTGGCTGCGATCCAGGTCAGCCCCCAAACGTCGACTTCCGCCGCGGAACGCCATTCGTTGTGCGAAGCGGAGGGCAAGCTGATGAGGGTTCCCGAAACTCCATGGGCAGTGATGCGGTGTTTCGCATCGAGCTTGCGAAACAGCTTGATGCGCCAGTCGAACAGACTGTAAGCATTGTCGATGCGAAACTCAAGCCAATCGAGGCTGTCGGGATAGCCGGAAAAGGAACGCGGCGGTTCCACGTCGTCCCAGCTTTGATAACTGTAGCGGTGCCATGCCTTCGCGGCTACATCCAGCGATCCATAGCGTTTTTCGAGCCACGCGCGCAGCTTTCTTTTGCTGCCTTCGCAGTAGCAGTACATCCTGTGCGGATTGCCTCCAAAGGAGGTGCCCTCATTCCATATGTCGTAAGCGAACAGCGCGGGATGATCGCGGTAGTGCTCTACCAGGGCCACCAGAAAATTTTGAGCGAGCTCATGGACATCCGGATTGTCGAGGCACAAGCCGGGGAAGCCTCCGGTCGCGCTGCTCTCGGAGACCGTGCTGTCCACGGTAAAGCCGTCGCTCCCGAGGTAGCGGGCATGCGGATATTTGCGGAAGGCCCACTCAGGGGCACAGCCTACAAGCTCTTCAAGAACAACTTTGATTCCATTCTTAGCGGCCAGGTCCATGATCCGGTCATAGTCGGAAAAGTCATATTTTCCTGGAGCCACTTCGATCGCCGACCACATGAACCAGTGGCGGAAGATATTCATGCCGGTGCGCGCGGCCGTCTGATGATCCCGTGCCCAGTCGTCTGGCGGCGGGTTGGTCTTGCGGAAATATACAGCGCCATAGGGAAACACGGGGCCCGGCGCATAGCCTGACGCGGATGCAGCGCCCGAAGCAGAGGCTTGGGCAGAGGCTTGAGCAGAGGCTTGACGTAGCACCGCCGCATGACCGAACGCCGTGCTGGCGGATAGCAGAGCAGAGTTGCGGATAAATTCCCTACGGGTCAGATCGAAGATTTCAGCCATATGCCTTTTTGCGCTTCTCCGGAAAGTTGCTTACATCGGCCAGACGAAAGTGCCAGACACCCTGATTCTAGGCATAGCGACGGTCCAGCGGAGAGTCTGCAAGCGTCTTATTATGGAAGTCGATGCTTTTCTCTATTGGCGCGCGGTTGCAATGGTTTCAGGCCCTGTTCTGCGTGAGCATCCTGCAGCTCGCTTTGCAGGTTGGCGCGGCGCAGGAAGTGAGCTTTCGCATTACACCGGTTCGGCCGGTTAGCGAGTTGCGTGCAGAGGCGCTTCGCGCATCGCCTCCCAAAGAAGAGGGCGCCTTCCGTAAATCCGATCTGGTGGAGCTGGTCAAGCTCGATCCCACGATCAAGCTCGACATCCGTTATGCCACATCCAACAATTTCCTGGGCACGCCGCTGTACACGCAGGCGCGTGCATTTCTGCAGCGCCCGGCCGCAGAAGCGCTGGTTCGCGCAAACCGTGAACTTCAGAAGCAGGGCTACGGCCTGATCATCCATGACGGCTATCGTCCCTGGTACGTTACGGAGATTTTCTGGGAAGCGACCCCGAACGACAAGAAGATCTTTGTGGCGAATCCCAGGCCGGGCTCGAAGCATAACCGGGGCTGCGCGGTCGACTTATCGCTCTATGACTTGAAGACCGGAAAAGAAGTCCAGATGCCCAGCGGATACGACGAGATGACCCCTCGTGCCTATGCCAACTACCCTGGAGGCACGAGCGAAGAGCACGCCCGCCGCGCCTTGCTGCGCCAAGCCATGGAAAAGCAGGGCTTCATTGTTAACCCTGACGAGTGGTGGCATTTCGACTACAAAGATTGGAAGTTGTACCCGATACAAAATCTGAAATTTGAAGATCTGTGAGCAGTTTCGCGGAAGGTATAGCTGGGCGTACTCCGCATGGGCCTGTTTTCTTATTCCGCGACAGCCGGCACGGCCTGCGCATTCTTCCGTTTTCCCCCGCCCGGTTCTTTGGGCAGGAATCCTGCGAGCAGGCCGATGGCCGGGAGATAAGCGCAAATTTTGTAGACGAACAGGATGCTGGTTGCGTCGGCGATGCGGCCCAGCACCGCGGCTCCTATGCCCCCCATACCGAAGGCAAAGCCGAAGAAGAGACCGGAGATCATGCCCACCCTGCCGGGAACCAGTTCCTGCGCGTACACCAGGATCGCAGGAAAAGCTGAGGCGAGTCCCAAACCGACCAGAACGCTCAGCACGTTGGTCCAGAAAAGGTTGGCGTAGGGAAGCAGCATGGTAAGCGGCAGAACCCCAAGGATCGAACACCAGATCACGGCCTTTCGCCCGATGCGGTCGCCGATCGGCCCACCAATCAAGGTCCCGCAGGCCACGGCTCCGAGAAAGGCGAATAGATGGATCTGGGAATTGCGCACGCCAAGATGAAAACGCGTCATCAGATAGAAGGTGTAATAGCTGGTGATACTGGCCAGATAGAAGTACTTGGAAAACACGAGCGCGATAAGAACAGTAATCGCCGAAACCACTCTTGCCCGGGATAAGCCTGTGGCCCCATCAACCTGCTTCCGTGCGTACTTCTTTGACAGCGACAGGCGGGGTTTGTACCAGCGGCTGACACGAGTAAGTATGACGATGGCCATCAGAGCGACGCCTGAAAACCAGGCAACTCCACGTTGGCCGAGGGGTAATACGACAAACGCGGCGAGCAGCGGTCCCAATGACTGTCCTGCATTGCCGCCAACTTGAAAAACGGATTGGGCCAGGCCAAAGCGACCGCCCGATCCCAGGCGGGCCACGCGCGAAGCCTCAGGATGGAAAACCGCCGACCCCATGCCGATCAGCGAGGCCGCGAGCAACAGCAAGGGAAAATTCCGCGCTACCGCCAACATCAACAATCCGCCCAGGGTAAACACCATGCCGAGCGGCAGGGAATAGGGCATGGGCTTGCGGTCGGTGAACTGTCCAATGAATGGCTGCAGAATCGAGGCCGTCATTTGAAACATGAGGGTGAGCAGGCCGATCTGGCCAAAATTGAGGTGAAATCCGGTTTTGAGAATGGGGTATATGGAGGGCAGCAAGGACTGCATGGTGTCGTTCAGCAGGTGGCAAACGCTCACCGCGACCAACACCTTGAAAACCGTTCCTTCCTGCATCAGGCCCGGGCTCTGGACCTCATCCTTCCCGATGATCTGCGTAGCCATGTGTTCTCAGGGAGTCCTCTCCGTTCTATGCTACCGTGAGCTTCCCGGGCCGACCTCCCGCAGACTCAAAACCAGGGTTTCGAGAAAGGTTTCGTAGCTGATTCCCGACGGGACTTCGAGCTTCATTTTCTCCGCGAGGCTGCGCGCCATTCTGGCTGCCAGGCTTGCTCCCACATCGAGCGGCAGATCGAGACGGCGGACGAGGAAGCTCTCGATCATCTGCAGATCCGTGCGCGAGAGCCGCGCGACCGCATCCGCGGGCAGTTCGAGGCCTTTGGCCACGGCAGGCTGGGGGACCGGCTGGAAGGCCGGCGCGGTAAAGGTGCGGGTACCCGCGGGGGCAAAAGGTTTGTCGGCGGGAATGCTGTGCACGACAAGAGTACCTGCCACCATGTCCCCAAGGCGCTGCTGGCGGCGAGTGGAGAAGATGCAAACGGCGCCCACCACGTAGAAGACGGGCAGCATGTCTACGATGCGCACCAGGTTTCTGCCTAATGACTCAAATAAGCCGATGGGCCTGCCGCTCTGCTGGATCACGCGGAGTTGCAGCAGGCGCTTGCCCGGCGTTTGTCCGTGCCAGAAGGCTTCGAAGAGGGTGAAATAGCCCCATTGCAACAGGAAAGGGACAAGAAGCATGAGGGCGATGGCCCACTTTGACGTCTCGCTGGAACGCGGAGCGTGGCTTCCAGGCAGCGGCGCGGCGGCCGCCATCAGAACAATCACCGCGACCAGGGCCCCGAGGACCAACCCTTGCACCACAGAGTCGACAAGCAAAGCCACGCAGCGGCTGCCGATGCCGGCAAGAGGAAGGTCGATGCCTACCAGTTCCGGAGTGTCGATGCTAAGCTGATCCCGAAGATCGACGCTTTGATCGCTCATCGTCGTCCACCATGATATCCAATCGCTGGATTGAAAGGCGCAGAAGTTCGTGGGACCGGTTACGCACGCTCCTGGGAGCCGTGGAGTCGCGGGGAGTTCGCAGCCTGCCTTCGGCAGACTTGCGCGAGATGGCTTTGCTCTACCGGCAAGTGGCGAGTGATCTATCTGCCTTACGCCAGGAACGCAGTGCTCGTTCGCTCGAAGCGGAGCTGAACCTGCTTCTGGGTCAGGCACACGCCGTTATTTATTCCCGGAGGAAAGCCAGCTCCTCTGACTTGTGGCGCTTCTTTGCGCAAGAGTATCCACGGCTGTTTCGCAAGCTGCTTCCATTTACGTTGGTGTCACTCATGCTCTTTCTGGGGGGAGCGATAGCGGGCAGCCTGCTTACGCTGGTGCGTCCACAATTCGAGCGCCAGCTTCTTGGACCGGCAATGATGCGCACCATCGAGCGTCGCGAAATGTGGACCGAGTCTGTGAATTCGATGGCCCCCCAAGCCTCGAGCTCCATCATGACCAATAATCTGGCGGTCACGTTCACCGTCTTTGCCGCCGGCCTTACCGCGGGCCTGGGCACGTTGTACATGATCGCCTGGAATGGCGTGCTGATCGGGGTGATCGCCACCGCTTGCCACCAGGCGCAAATGAGTCTAAAGCTGTGGAGCTTTGTCGCTGCCCACGGATCCCTGGAGCTTCCCGCGATCGTCATTGCCGGGGGAGCCGGCCTGCGGCTGGCCTACGGGTTGCTTTTTCCGGGAATGTACAGCAGAAAGCATTCGCTCGCCTTAGGTGGATCGGAATCCGTGCGGCTGGTAAGCGGTGTCGTGCCTATGCTGGTGATCGCGGGTACTCTGGAAGGCTTTCTCTCGCCATCCTCGGCGCCGGTATGGCTCAAGTTCGTCACCGCCGCGCTGTTGTTCACTTTGCTGGTGCTGTGGTGGTCCTCGGGGAGCGGAGTTGCGGCCACTTCCGATTTATAGGCGATCGGTCAGGTGGAAAACTGCAGATCCCTCGGCTGCGCTTCCATTGAGTGAGTGGCTAAATGAGCAAACAGCAGGTCCCTCCACTTCGCTACGCTGCGCTACGCTTCGGTCGGGACGACAATTTTGTGGGGTAGGCGAAAGCTGTTTTTCCATGAAAGAGACGGATCGAGGTGAAGTTGAAGGGGCGGGGCTTCAGCC